>CAZLRN010000068.1:0-14047 GCA_964561715.1 uncultured Spirochaetales bacterium | reverse complement strand
TCCTCTCCTAAGAGAGGGCAGAGACACGGGAATGAGTCCCGGTCTCTACCCCGCAAACTTCAAAAACGTTCCTGTCTCTTACCACTTGCCGGTTTTCGCAGCCGGTGGTTTGGGAAGTCCCTCGATGCTCGCCAGAGATTTTTTTAGCTCGTCCTCCGGAAGCGGATAGTCGACCAGACGACCCTGGAAAAAGGCATCGTAGCCCGTGAGGTCCATCAAACCGTGACCGCTCATGTTGAAGAGGATCACCTTCTCCTTGCCCTCTTCCTTGGCCTTCTTTGCTTCATGAATCGTTGCGGCCACAGCGTGGCTGGTCTCAGGAGCGCAGATGATTCCCTCGGTTCGGGCAAATAGCACGGCGGCTTCGTAACACTCCAGCTGATTGATCGAACGCGGCTTCAAGAGGCCTTCGACGATAGCCTGACTCACCAGCGGAGCCATGCCGTGGTATCGCAATCCCCCGGCGTGGATGGGCGGTGGAATAAACTCGTGTCCCAGCGAGTGCATGGGAAGCAGCGGGGTCATCTTGGCCGTGTCCCCGTGGTCGTAGACGAAGGGCGCCCGGGTCATGGTCGGGCACGATGTTGGCTCCACAGGAATGATTTCGATCTGTGCGCCGTTGATCTTGTCGTAGACAAAGGGGAAGGACAGACCGGCGAAGTTGCTTCCGCCGCCGGCGCATCCAATAACGATATCGATCTTCTTCTCGTTGAGCTTCTCCAGCTGCTTTTTCGCCTCCAGACCTATAATGGTCTGGTGAAGCAGAACATGGTTGAGCACACTTCCAAGAGAGTAGCGCGTCTTGCCGCTCTGGTCGGTCACAGCCGCCTCGATTGCCTCGCTGATGGCAATGCCGAGACTCCCCGGTGTGTCGGGCATCTTCTCCAGGATATCCCTTCCCGCCTGGGTTTCGGTGCTGGGACTGGCAACGCAGTTGGCCCCCCAGGTCTGCATCATAAGCTTCCGAAAGGGCTTCTGATCGAAGCTGATCCGGACCATGAAGACCTTGCACTCCAAGCCCAAAAGGGAGCAGGCAAAGGCCAAAGCGCTTCCCCACTGACCGGCACCGGTTTCGGTGGTCAAGCGCTCGATGCCGAACTGCTTGTTATACCAGGCTTGCGCCACTGAGGTGTTCGGTTTGTGGCTTCCGGGAGGTGAGACACTCTCGTTCTTGTAGTAGATCTTAGCCGGCGTTTCGAGTGCCTTCTCAAGATAAACTGCCCGGTGCAGAGGTGAAGGTCGCCATCGATAGAGAATCTCCAGAATTCCTTCGGGAATGTCAATCCATCTCTCGGCACTGACCTCCTGTTCGATCAGATTCATCGGAAAGACCGGCGCCAGCATATCCGGCGATACGGGGTTGCCGTCCGGTCCCAGCGGCGGCTGCATCGGTGTTGGAAGATCCGCGTTCAGATTGTACCACTGACGTGGGATCTCGTCCTCGTTTAAAAATACCTTTACTTGCAAAGCCTTCCTCCTATCTTTGTTGTATATTCTCTATCAGCACAACTCCTGCTGTGCCGCTTAGCTCCCGGGGCGATTTTTTAGATATTCGTCCAGAACCGTTTTGAAGGCCGAATTCTTCTTTTTCAGTTCCTTCGAACCCCGGGTAATCTTGCATAGACTCATGCTCAGCTCATGGGCAACCCTGCGCTGGCTGTATCCCTTTTCGAGCAGCTTCACCAATTCCCAGCGCCCCGCTATCTCCTTCAGCTCGTTTTTCGTCAACAGACATCCCAATAGATTCTCCATCAGAATGGGATTATCGATTTCGGTTAGCACCCTTGCTATCTCTTTAATCGTATTTACGTTACTATACATAGAAACGTTCTCGCAAAGCGATACGTTACTACACATAGAAACACCTGTCAAGCATTTTTTCTGAAAAATGCGCCTCTGAAAACTTGGTAAGGGAAGACCTGACGAAAGAGAATCGCTACTTTTTTACGATTTTGGGTTCTACGATCTCCCGGATGTACTTGCGTTTCGACTCATTGATTTCAGCCGAATGTTGCTCGAGCATGGAGTCTATAAATTGCCAGTCCACTATATCCAACTCACTGATAAACTGATTGAAGCTTTCATGAAAGAGATCGATCACATCGTTGAGCCTGTACGCTGCATTCAGAAAGGTTTCGTCCCACTGACTGTACATCTCCCATTTGTTTCTGAAGTAGTCGAAGAAGAGCTTTTTGAGAAGATCCGAAGCGTGGAAATTCTCGTAAAAGCTGTCCTGGACCTTGACAATGCGTTCTTCTGTAGATAGCTCCTTGCCGATGCTTTTCACCGCCTGGTAATACCGTATCGTGGGTCTCATTCGTTTCATGATTTCGCTATCGACTTCGATCCCCAGATAAGGCTCCAGCTCGTCGAAGTATTTGTATCTCTCGAGACGACTAACCTTGAAGAGCTCCTTGAGCTCTTCCTCGACAAATCCGATTTGGGACTTTGCCAGAGTGTTGAAGAGTCTGATGTCCCTGTTTATCACCTTTACATTGAAATAGTGCCTCATGTAGAGATTTTCAACGCCGTCCTTGAAGGAAATCTTCGCGATTCTGTTGTACAATTCCCCTTCGCTTTCTCCAATATTGTATAGAATCGAATCAAGGTCGTCATAGACGAACCTCGTTAAGACACAGAGAAGCTTATTGTAATCTAGAATCTTTTTTAAGGTCTGCTCGACTTCTCGAAACAAAGCTGATTCGCTCCTAGCTGTTATCCGGCTCTCTGCTTGGCTCTCTTGTCCTCGTACATTCGTGTATCTGCCGTAGATAAGAGCTCATCGAGGGATTCTCCGGACTTGGGATCGAAGGTTGAGATGCCAACGCTCATCGAAAGAATACGCTCCAGGTTCGACTCTGCGTTGTACTTTTTGAGCTCCGCATCCATACGCTTCTTGATTCCTTCGGCGGTAAATCTGCTGGATTCGTATGTCAGAATAGCGAACTCATCACCGCCGATCCTAGCAATGGTATCGGAATCCCGGAACATATCCTTGAGGAAGCGCGCCGCAGAAACGATGTATTGGTCGCCTACCTCATGACCCATAGAATCGTTGATCATTTTAAGACCGTCTAGATCCGCAAATACGATAGAAAACTCCCTGCCCGCTCTTTTGGCAAGTTTGAACTCCTGTTCTCCCAGGGTGAAGAAGCCCCTTCTGTTGTACAGCCCCGTTAGGTCGTCCTGAATCGTCATTCTCTGGAGCTCCTTCTGCAGGCGATGGCGTTCGATAGCGTATCGTAGAGAGCGGCCCAGGAGCCCTTCCCGTAGATCTCCCTTCGTAAGATGGTCTTGAGCCCCCATTTCGACGACTCGTACCGCAAGTTCTTCGTCGTCGAGACTGGTAAAGACAACAACGGGAATCTCGGGGAGAACAGACTCTATTCGCTGGATTGACTCCAATCCCTGGCTGTCGGAAAGCTGAAGATCCATCAGCACCACATCAAAATCAGCCGATTTGGTAAGCCCCGGCACTTCGTCGGCGTTTTCAACTACCAGAACCTCGAATCCGGGTTTCTGTGCTGTAGCTCCGTGGGGCTTCTTTGTAAGCAAATCAACTATCGAAGATGGATCGCATGTACGGCCCCCGATAAATAGAACGGTAATGGGCATCTAAAGCGAGTCTCTCAAAGCAGAGAATAGTTGCGAAACGGATCTCGGTCAAGCCCTTTGGCGAGGCGAAACGACTTGCGCCTTGACAGCCTTGTCGCTTCGATTGATTATAAACCTGTATGGAAAAGAGAGAATTGGGAAAAACAGGGCTCGAACTCTCGATCATCGGCTTCGGCGGATTTCATCTGGTCGAAACTCCGCAGGAGAACGTCACAAGCCTTTTGAACCGATACCTCGACGCCGGGGGCAACTACATCGAAACCGCACGAGGGTACGGTGACGGGCTTTCGGAGTTGAAAATCGGAAACGCGGTTGCCGGAAAACGCAGCGACTTCATCCTTGCCTCGAAGTGCGACGCTCGGGCGCAGGCCGATGCCAGCAAATCGATCGAAGAAAGCTTGAGGCGTCTCAAGACCGACTATCTGGACATTCTCTTCATGCATCACGTGCAAACCTGCGACGAAGCCAAAGCAATCCTCGATTCGGGGGGAGCTCTGGAAGCAGCCACCAAGGCACAGAAGGAGGGAAAGATCCGCTTTATCGGGATCAGCGGCCATGGTCAGCAAGATGCCATGCTCTACGCAGTTGGTCAGTACCCCTTCGACGTGGCCATGATGGGACTCAACTATTTCGACCGCTTCAACTATCCCAAGACCGAATCCGTTCTTCTTCGGGAGTGCGTAAAGAGGAGAATCGGGGTCGTGGGCATGAAAGGATTGGCCGATGGATACCTTCATCGATCCGTCGAACAGGCCATTCGGTATGCTCTCAGTCTTCCCATTGCCACACTCGTACTCGGCATAAACAGAAGCGACTATTTGGAGAGGGATCTGGCTATTGCTGTAGATTTCAAGCCAATGTCGGATAGTGAGATCGAAGAGCTTTTCCGGAGTGCTCCTGAGCTAAACGACTACGTCTGCCGCATGTGCAAAAAGTGCAAGGACCAGGACGGATTCGAGCCATACCTGATCTTCCTGCTGGAAGGCCTCTACGACCGCCAGATGGACGACAGGAGAGTCCCGACGACCGAGGCCTACGCCCTTCGAGAACGACTCAAGTTCTGGTTTGGGCAATCGGAGAGAGCTAAGCAGATCTACGAGAACCTCGATATCAAGGTGAAACCTGAAAGGGACTACAGCAATCTCAACGATCTCTGTCCATACGGAATAGATATCGAGAGAAAGCTCAAGCTGAGCCACAGCAAACTCTCGAAGAAGCCCCTTGTTTTTTAGCGTTGAAATTGACAAATTCTCATATAGCTGTTAGCGTTTAGTCGACAAGACGGACGAGCACCTGAAGACAAAAAGAGATTTGGTATGCATAACAATAAAATAAGATACCGTTTCAGGATGATCCTCCCCGCCTTCTCCCAGTTCAGTATCTATACCACAGTAGCCAAGCATATGACCTCTCTGGGTCCTCTGTGCGTGGCAACGTCGGCAAACCGGCTCGATCAATGGGATGTAGAGGTCATCGACGAGAACAATTGCAAAGACATCTCCTGTCCCAAAGACAGCGAAGGCTACCCTGACCATGCCAAACTGCAGCAGGAGCGCCCGGCTGATGTTGTCGGATTCTACGGATCCATATCTTCGACGATCCCCCGCCTGTTCAAAATTGCAACGTTCTACAGAGAGAGGGGCGTTAAAACCGTTGCCGGGGGCAAACACGTCGAGAACTTGCCAGAAGAATCCCTGGAAAATGGAATCGATGTGGTTGTGATCGGCGAGGGGGAATATGTGATTCAAGAACTGCTACTAGCGTGGCAGAACGAGAGGCCTCTCAACAACATTGCAGGAATCGCTTTACTAGAAAATGGCAGGACCCACAGGACCGCCGCAAGGGCTCCCATCTCCGATCTGGATGACCTGCCGGCTCCTGATTTCGATCTGCTGCGCTACGCACGCATCAAGTATTATCCTTTCGGAAGAATCCGAGGCTGCGACATGAACTGTGAGTTCTGCTCCGTTAAGGATAAAACCCGCTACTGCTCTCCCCAAAGGGTCGTTCGTCAGATTGTCTACCTCATTGAAACAAGAGGGGCTAAGAGGTTCTTCGATTGCAGCGATCATTTCGCAGCAAACAGAGACGCGGCTATCGAGTTCTGCAACCTCCTCGCTCAGTATCGCAAGGAAAACAACGTCTGGCTCAACATGTCTGTCCAGACACGGATTAGTGATGCAGAGGATACCGAGTTGCTCGAGGCTATGCGGCGTGCCGGGATCCATCAGCTAGCAATCGGCTACGAATCGCCCATCGATGAAGATCTCAAGACTATGAGAAAGGGTTATCTCTCCCGCGACATGGTCAGGTGGACTAACGTGCTTCACGAGCATGGCTTTCACATTCACGGGATGTTCATCTTTGGCTATCCCAAGAAGGACAAGTTCTCCTTTGAGATGTCCATAGACGAGAAGGTGAGGAGATTCAAAGAATTTCTGATTAAAGCCAGGATCGATACGGTGCAGGTTATCCTGGCGATTCCGCTTCCGGGAACGGATCTGCGGAAGCGGCTGCAGCAGGCAGGCCGACTCTATTCGCTGAAACAGATCGGGTGGGAGTACTACGACGGGCAATTCCCGCTCTACGAGCCGGATAACGGCGTCAGTCCCGAAGAGCTGCTAAAAGCCATGACACAGATAATGGGCCGCTTCTATCGATTGCGAAACCTCTTTAACCTCATGGTGGGCACACTTTTCCACTTTCCCCGAATGGTTATTCTCTCGTCTCTCTCCATCGTGACGTTTCGGGTCAAATATATCATTCAGGCTTTTCTCAAATGGAAGAGCCGATACTTCCGAAACGACTTTATCCGCTTTGGAGGATATCTCCTGCTCAAAAGCTGGCTCAAGAAGTTGAAGAAGGACAATTTCCTCTACTATCTGAAACGCGCTAGAGAGCAGCTCACCCGAACCCGCGAGAAGCTTCAGAACACTCTGAATCGCACCGAATACACCTCCAAGTAAGCGCAGCCAACGATATGCTGAGAAGGCCCAATCTGGAGAGGCACAATCTCTCGGCTATAGAGATGCTTAACCAGCGTGGAGGGCGAAGCTTGAGTCTCATCGACCTCATCAAGGCAGGAACGGTCAACCTCGAGCTGGCAAGCGCTTTGGTGCTCATCGCATCCCAGGGTGGAAGCTTCCTCACTGCAGCCGGTCCCGGGGGTGTGGGAAAAACGACTCTTATGGGGGCTCTCCTGGCGTTTCTTGCTCCTGACATGCAAATCACTACCGTGGAGGGTCCAGAAGCCCTCAAAAAGCTGCTTCGCTCTTCGGATGGTCGAGGCCAGTGCCTTCTGGTTCACGAGATCGGATCAGGCTCCTACTTCGGCTATCTCTGGGGTCAGACTGTGGCGGATTATTTCTCCTTACGAGATCTCGGCTTTACCCTGGCGTCGAATCTTCACGCTAACACTTACGAACAGGTCAGAGCACAACTAACCGGCTCGACACTGCAGGTTGCCGAAGAACACTTTGTTGGCATCGACCTCATTGCCTGCATGGCTCGAGAATGGAACAAACGTAGGGTCACAACGGTGTGGCAGTCCGATGAATCCGGCCGCCATGCCCTGAGTTGGAGATGGCATTCCGGGAGGGACGACTTCGATCGAATCTCCTCCTTCGAGGAAACTTCTGCCGCTCCAGAGCTGATTCTAATCCGCAGCTTTCTCTCAGAGGCCCTGGAGGAGGACTGTTATCTCATGACGAAGCTCAGAGAACGCGCCCTCAGTTCGCTTTTCTGAGCCTACTTTCAGGGGGGATTCACAGGATTGCCCTTATTTCGGCTTATTACCGCCGCTCGACCTGTCTCAGACCGAAAAAAGAAGATCCTCGTAGCCCTGGTTGAGGGCGACGGTAATGGGAATCTGAGTGGAGGTTGGTCCCCAGAGCTGTCTCGGTCCGGGAGAGCAGAAGAGATCCTCCGCACCCCAGGCTTCGCGTCTGCTGGCAAAGTAGAGGAACGCCGGCGAGTCGGTCTTCACAAGGGCTTTTTCGATGACCATCTCGTCTTTGCCTCCGCGACGTTCGATGTTCAGAAGGCCGGTCAGCGGAATGGCCAAGGGCTTGCCCCCTTGCGGAAAGTCCGTGAAAGCCGCGATGTATCCCGTTTTTCCCGCCAGCACCAGCGAGCCGGCCGTCAATCCCAGGTTGTAGGTATAGGTTGCATCGAACCTCGACGGAGCGCCGCACCTGCCCTCATACCCGAAAAAGTGATTCTGAGTCTGAAACCTGACATCCAGGTCCAGCTCCTTCACCCTCCTCGAAACCATATCGATCAAGAGTCTCTCGGTAGGAATGCGGGACACCTGAAGATTGCCGTGAGAGTCGCGGTCAAGAAGAAGCATCTCCTCGATGTAATCGGGCAGAGAGGCAAAGAGCTGAGCGTGTTGCGGGGTGAGTTTCTGTGCAACAAAATCCCTTTTCTCGTTTATCGTCATGCCAGCCATCTGCTCGTCGAATCGGGCCAACACATCATTGAGTTCGGCAATAAGGGTCTTGAACTCGGGAATGAACTCGATCAGGCCCTCCGGCACGATGACACAGCCGTGATTGATGCCCTTCCTGGCTCTCTTGATCACCGTTTGAGCGATGAGCTCCACGATCTGTGAGAGGGAGGCACTCAGCTCCTCCACCTCTTCGGAAATGAGGCAGACTGCCGGTTTAGTTTGCAGAGCCACCTCGAGGGCGACGTGACTGGCCGATCGCCCCATGACCTTGATAAAATGCCAGTACTTCCTCGAAGAAGGGGTGTCCTGCAGGATGTTGCCCGCTAGCTCGGCGTAGATTTTCGTAGCCGTATCGAAACCGAAGGTTATGGGAAGAAGGGTTCCCACCTGAAGATCTCCGTCGATCGTTTTGGGAACGCCGATCACCTGCACCTTCTCGTCGTAGAGATACTCGGCTAGAATAGCTGCATTGGTGTTCGAGTCGTCACCTCCAATGACGACGATCGCCTCCAGCCCGTTGTCCCTGCAGGTCTTTTTAACCGCTTCGAATTGCTCGTCGCTCTTGATCTTAGTTCGATCGCTTCCGAGAAAATCGAAGCCTCCGGAGTTGAAGATTCTGTCCGACTGATCGCCCGTGACTTCGAAGAACTCCCCCTTGATCAGTCCCCGCGGCCCGCCAACGACCCCCAGCAGGGTGTTGTCCGGCCCCAGTACGCGCTTGAGCCCGGTTACAACGTTGTGACCTCCCGCCGCAGGTCCGCCGGAAAAAAGAACAGCGACACGCTTGCCTTTCGGCGGACTGCTGTTTCTCTTGGAGCCAAAGAGAACACGATTTCCGCTCTCAGCTATGGTTTTGGGAAAGGAGCGGGCAATCGCCTCGCTGTCGTTCGTGCTCAACGTCTCTCCCGCCTCGTCGAAGGTTACTGGAACGACTCTGTCATCTTCGAGAAAGATAGAACAGGCTTTGGTGGGAAGCTTTCTTATGGCCTTCTCGAAGAGAGAGTTGTTTCTTTCTTCCTTCGTCAACTTATCGTTCAGCATCTCGGATTCCTCTGTTTAGAAGTGATGTTATTGGGTATTGAACAGGAAGTATTATAGCGGGAGGCATAGCGTAGATCAATTCGCGACCCGTTGATTCATGATAACCCTTCATCTGTTCTCGTCAAATCTAAAGGAAATCAGCAGAATCAGGAAGATCAAATCAATAGCTGCAGCAGCCAATATCGGATAGACAGGCAGGCGGAAATTGTACAAAACCCTCGATGTCGATAGCTCCCTGCCCAAAAGTACCAGCAAAGGGATAACCTCTAAAACTTTGCCCAGCTTGAGCAGACCCAGAATCCCTCCATATTTCTCGGGATTCATCATCAAAACAACCAGACCTGCCGGCAGAATCAGCGCTCCTGCTCCGAAAGGCAGGATCCAATACACCTCCAATTCGCCTCTGGTCGGCTTTCCGTTCGAAACGGAAACAATGAGTAGAAAAAGAAATGTAAACCTGATGACCTCCCATAACGCCGTTGAGAGCAGAACAGGGTTGATCTTCTTCATGTTTATAGGCGGAGTGTAGCTTTTGTAGTATACTAAGGTCAAGAATTAGCGGAATACGGGAGACAGAATCACCTTATGCGGGAAACTGAGAGCAACGGGAGACCGCCGGAAAATCTCCAGAAGCCGGCGCAGAATCATCAAGGGGGAAAGAGGATAACGAGAGAGCGCATTCTGTGGATCGGTTTAGCGACGGTCCTCATCTCTCTCCTCGTCATTCTCTCCTTTGCTCCCAGGGTCATGGCCCAGGGAAGCGAAAAGAGCACCGGCGACTATCTCAACATGTTCAATTGGGTCTTCCAGTTTGTTCAGAAACACTACGCTGACGAGGACAAAGCCGATCCCCAGAAACTCGTCGAAGGGGCGCTCAAAGGCATGCTCGAATCGCTGGATGATCCGCATTCGGCCTACCTCTCATCGGATGAAATGCGGCGATTGAGGGATGATACACAGGGAGAGTTCGGCGGAGTAGGAATATTTATTCTAAAGACTGCTAAAGGCGTTGAGGTCGCGCGTCCGATCGATGGCACCCCGGCCAAACGAGCTGGCATCACTGCCGGTGACGTTATCATCGCGGTGGAGGGAGAATCCATCAAAGACTTCACGATCGATGAGGTCGTGAATCGTCTAAGGGGCCGGGCCGGCTCTCCCGTAACGATGACTGTTCTCCGTGGGGACAGCTACAGCTTTGATATCACAATCGTTCGGGAGATGATCGAGGTACCAACGGTCAGACAGGCGATGATCACAAATGATATCGCCTATCTCTATATCATCAAGTTCACTCCGATGACCCTGGAACGAGTCGAAGGCGCTCTCGAGTATTTCAAACAGGAGGACTATAGGTCCCTCATTCTCGATCTGAGAAGCAATCCCGGGGGGCTGTTGAGTTCGGTGGTGGACGTTTCGGACCTCTTTCTCGAGAAGGATCAGGTGATCGTGAGCACCAAATCGCGGATCCCTTCCGAAAATCGTGTCTTTAGAGCGGGAAAGCAGCCCGTCGTAGATGAGGACATCAAGATGATCGTGCTCATCGACAAATACTCCGCCTCAGCCGCGGAGATCCTCACCGGGGCGCTCAAAGATACCGACAGAGCTTCGATAATAGGCGAGACATCTTACGGAAAGGGCTCCGTGCAACAAATCATAAACGTAGACGACGGAGGAATCCGGCTCACGACTTCGAAGTACTACACGCCTTCAGGCGCAAGCATAGATGGTGTGGGAATCAAGCCGGACAGAGAAATTGAACGGGAAGATTTCTCGCAAGAAGAGATCGAATCATATCGCAAGCTCCTGGAACTGAATGCCGTGAAGGATTTTCTCAAAGAACATCCAGAACCGTCTCAGGCGGATATCGACTCTTTTATACTCTCGCTCAGGACAAAGGGAATCGTTGTGCGACAAGAACGAATCGAAAAGGATATCAAAGACGAGTGGAATCGCATTCACAACATCGATACCGTATACGACCTGGAGTATGATACCGTGCTCAAGGAGGCGGTCAAAGCACTACAGTAGTCTGTGACCACGCCAGAAGCAGCAGCTATAGTAACAAAAGTCGCTTCTATGTATTTCGAATTTCATGTAAAAACGAGCTCGAGAACCCAGCTGATCAACATCACATCGGAAGTCAGAAAAGCCGTCCGAGCCGCAGGAATCGAAGATGGGGTCTGCATCGTCTACATTCCCCATACGACAGCAGGGGTTATGATCAACGAGGCGGCCGATCCGTCGGTAGCAAGAGATATCGCTGCATCACTGGACAAGCTGATTCCCCTACGCGATAACTACACCCACGCGGAAGGCAACTCGGCGGCTCACATCAAGTCCAGCCTTGTAGGAACGAGCTGTCAGATTCCGATAGCGAGGAGCGATCTCGCTCTCGGCACCTGGCAGGGCGTGTTTTTTTGCGAGTTCGACGGTCCTCGACAGCGAAGTGTCCGGATTTCGCTCATTAAAAACTAGTTCATGAAGCAGTTCCTTCTTCCAAGCGGGTATTCCGGCGAGGCTACCACAAGAATCACTGGCAGAGACTATCACTACCTGCGACATGTGCTTCGATTGAGTATCGGGGACAAGCTACGCGGAATCGACAGGGAGGGCCATTCTTACCTTCTCACCATCGAAAGGGAGGAGCGAGAGGCTTTTCTTGTCAATGCAACACCAGGGGATCCCAGCTCGCCGCTCCTTCCCTTCTCCATCAATCTCTACCAGTGCATTCCGAAGGGCAACCGGATGGATCTCATCGTCAGGCAGGCCACCGAATTAGGCGTACAGAGAATTGTTCCGCTGGTTAGTGAGCGGACGGTCAAAAGACCAGAGGAGAAAACGGGACTGGAGAAGAGAACCGCCCGATGGAATCGAATCGCAAAGGAGGCTCTCCAGCAGAGCGGAGCGCGATTCACCCCCCTCATCGAAAATCCGGGGCTGCTTAATGCCCTGGAACAGAGAGAGCACGGGTGTGATCTGTTTTTTCGTCCCGATATGGTTGGCAAAAGCTTGCACCAGCTCCTGGCAGATACTCCTCGAGTCGTGAACCTCCTCATCGGTCCCGAAGGGGGCTTCTCAGAGAAGGAAATCGCATATATTCTGGGTCTTGGATTCAGCGCAGCTTCCCTGGGTGAAACCGTCCTGAGAGTCGAGACCGCGGCGCTGTGCGCTGCAGCAGCCGCAAAAATTCTGCTTTTGGAGTCGAAGATTTGGAAGACAGCCTGAGGCGAATCAGCTTCCTCAAAGTACCGGTGGATGCTCTCGATCTGGATCAAACGCTCAAAACGGTCGAGAGTTTCCTGCAAGATGCTCAGGGCCATCAGGTTGCGCTCCTCACGGCTCAGAAACTTATGAAATCGCGTCGAGATCTGGAATACCTGCGGTGCCTGAGAAAATCCGATTTGGTGCTTCCCGTATCGAAAAGCATCATCACGGGCGCCCGGTTTCAGAAAAAGCGCTCCCTTAGCCGATACAATCCCTTCGAGTTCATCATTCGCCTGCTCACCCTCGCAGAGAGACTGGACCAATCGATTTATCTGCTTGGATCCAAAAAGGAAGATCTGGAACAGGCTGAGAAGAATCTGAAGATTTCGTTTCCGGAATTGAAGGTTGTCGGCAGATACTCCGGATACTTCGACAAAAAGATGGAGAAAAATATCGTCCTTGCTATTCGCAAAGCCTCACCGGGATTTCTCCTCGTGGGACGGGGCGTGCCGGATCAGGACAAATGGATCGCGCGTAACAGGCAGCATTTCAATCCCGGTGTGTACATCTGGGTGGACAACTGCTTCGACATCTTCTCCGGCAAAGAGAGAAGCGTTTCGAAACAGGCTTTCAACATGGGAATAGAGTCTATCGTGGATCTGCCCAGACGACCCTGGAAAATCTTCCGGATCTTTCCCTTCCTCTACTTAAAGCTGCTCGTGGTGATCTATAGGATTCGCGGGCTATAGGGCTCATCTGTCAATCTCGTTGAGATTAGACCTCGTAGAGCTAAAAGCTCTTCCAGTCAATCTCGCAGAGATTAGACCTCGTAGAGCTAAAAGCTCTTCCAGTCAATCTCGCAGAGATTAGACCTCGTAGAGCTTAAGGTACTCGTAAACCTCTTTGAGCTGTTTCTCCATTCGTTTGGTGATCAGCCGGCCAATCATGTTTCTGAAGAGGGGGACAAAGAGAAAAAAGCCGAATAGATCGGTTATAAAGCCGGGAGTGAGAAGCAGTATCCCACCGGCCAGTATGCCCGCGATGCTGATAAACTCCCTACCGGGATAGACTCCTTGCTTGATCTTCTCCTTGAGGGTGTTGAGCACGGAACGGAACTGGTTCACCGCTATCAGAACGCCGAAGAGGCCGGTCGAAGCGGCACAGGCCAAGGTCAGGTAGTTCCCCACCTTTCCGCCGAGATAGAGCAACAGCACAACCTCGGAGAGGGGGAGAAGGGAGTACAGCAGTATCAGAAGCAAAAGCTTGGCGATGAAATCCTTTTCGAGGAATTTCATCAGCACCCTAATGCCTGTCATTATCAGGCATCTTAGCATATCGTTGGCTGCGCCCACAACCCAAACAATTTTCCCCATATTTTACGTACATGCCAACTGCTTGCAGAGCAAGCTTGTAGCAATCCCAGTCGGGAGCGCACTCGGTCAGCACCGCAGCTCTAAGCTTGTCTTGCAGAAGGGAGTGGGATATAGTGACACCAAAATGAATAAAAAGATTCTGCTCGTCGCCTTATGTATCTGTTCGTCGATTCTCCTGTCGAGATGCACAGGCGGTGGCGGGTCCGGGCTCGATTACGACCCCACTAAAGGGAAGTTCCTGCTCGCCAATTCATGGGGCGTTGGAGGCTGGGAAAACATACCTGACGGATGCCTGTGGCTGACCTTTGATGCAGCAATTCTCAACAGTGTGATCGCCTGCTTCTGCGACGAGAAGTACGGATAC
>CAZLRN010000067.1:0-14156 GCA_964561715.1 uncultured Spirochaetales bacterium | reverse complement strand
GGTCTATTGTGTGTGTGCACACCGATTCAGATATCATAGGGGAGTACGTCTGCAACAACAAGGTCGAACTCGCGACACTTCCGATGATCTGGCATTTTCTCAAGGGCAAAAATGCTCTGCAGAGGGAACATCTGTACGACGAGGTCAAACGCGCACTTAGACAGGTGGCTAGAATAGGGATGGCGCCAGTCGATAACGCACTCTGGGATATCGCCGGCAAGTACTTTGGAGTTCCCGTTTGGAAACTGCTGGGGGGATACAGGGAGAGCATTCCCAGCTACGCAAGCACCTTTCATGGAGACAGGAATGGAGGGCTGGACAGTCCGGAAGCCTACGCATCCTTTGCGGTTCAGTGTAGAGAGATGGGATATCCGGCTTTTAAAATTCATGGTTGGGGAGATGCCCCTGTTTCTCTCGAAGTGACCAATCTCCTGTCAGTTCGAAAGGCGGTCGGGGACGATATGGATCTGATGATCGATCCCGCCTGTGAGCTGAGCACCTTCGCCGATGCCCTAAAGGTAGGAAAAGCCTGCGACGAGGCGGATTATTTCTGGTATGAGGATCCCTTCAGGGATGGGGGCATCTCGCAGTTCGCCCACAGAAAGCTCAGGCAGCTCATCAAAACTCCATTGCTTCTGACAGAGCACGTTCGCAGTCTGGAACCCCACATCGATTTCGCCGTAGCCGAGGCGACCGATTTCGTACGCGCCGATGTGGGATACGACGGGATTACCGCCTCGATGAAGCTGGCGCATGCCTGCGAGGCGTTGGGGCTGGATGTAGAGTTCCACGGGATCGGTCCGGCGGTAAGGCAGTGCATAGCCGCCATTAGAAACACCAATTACTACGAGATGGGTTTGGTGCATCCCCTTGCTGATGCCCTCTCTCCGCTCTCTCTCTACAAAGACTACGCTGACTCTTTGCATGCCATAGACAGTAGGGGACACGTGCCTGTGCCTCAGGGACCCGGGCTTGGAGTGGAGATCAATTGGGATTGGATTGAAAAGAACAAAATATCGGTGATGGAGTACGACTGATGAATTCTGCCGGCCAGCGCGAAGATGTCCGTACCTCACGGCGAGTGAGCATATTGTTCCATAGATTCCTCCCCTATGCTGTTGTGTTTATAGCCAGCATGGGCATCATGATCATCGAGTTGGTGGCAAGCCGGCTAGTCTCGAAGTATTTCGGAACCTCGCTATACACCTGGACCGGGGTCATCGGCGTTGTATTGGGAGGGATTAGCGCTGGAAACTACATCGGCGGCAGGCTCGCCGATAGATTCGAACCCCGCCGAATTATATCGCTGCTGCTGATCATTGCTTCGTTCTTGACCTTTCTCATCCTTGTTTTGGATCTGGTGCTCAGCGCCCTTCTGATGAATCTGGAGTTCTCCGTAGTGACGAGTGCCGTGGTTGTGCGGTCCTTCATCGCGATCGTCTTGCTCTTCCTATTGCCCTCGGCGAGTCTTGGAACAATCTCACCGGTTATGGCAAAGTTCGCCCTCGAGGAGAGTGAGAGGGTCGGAAACACGGTTGGAAGCATCTACGCCATCTCTGCCGTCGGCAGCATTATCGGTACCTTTCTTGCCGGGTATCTTCTCATTCCCCTATTCGGAATAAAAGCTATCGTAATCCTGATCGGCGGCGTGCTCGCTTTGCTGGCATTGATCATGGGTGGCCATCGGTTCCTCACTGCTCTGTGGATCTGTCTAATCGCGGTTTTCTATTTCTCCGGCGCCTATACCGGCTTTTCTGAAGAGGGAGTGCTCTACTCAGGTGACACGCAGTACTACCATATGAAAGTCAAGGATCAATACTATAAAGGTCGGATGTACAGGATTCTGGTGATGGATGGGCTGATTCACAATATGTACGATCCGAAAGCCCCTGATGATCTTCTCTACGAGTACGAGCAGATTTTTGAGCTTCTTACAAATCACTATTCGAAAACCAAGGGCTCAAATGAGCCCCTCAGGACCCTTACCCTTGGAGGCGGTGCGTGCCTCTATCCGGCATTTCTCGATAGAAACATTCCCGGAAGCCTTAATGAAGTAGTAGAGATCGACCCTGCGGTCATCCGTATTGCTCGAGAGTATTTCGATGTGCCGGCCGATCTGAATGTGATCATTGCCGACGCAAGGGGATATGTGAGGGCGATGGGGGGTCGAAAACGATACGACTTGGTTTTTCTTGATGCCTTCAACTCTTACTCGGTGCCATTCCATCTGGCTACCGAAGAGTTTATTAGGGAAATCTCCGCGTTACTCGAAGCAGACGGTATCCTAATGGCCAATTGCATCGATATATTGGCTGTTGGAAAGTTTCTCTCCGCCTATTTGAATACCGTGCAAAAAGTCTTTGCCCACATCGAGGTCTATGTACCTGCGGATATTGCCGTCGACCAGCGGTCCACATTTGTTGTTGTCGCCTCACAGAAACCGCTCGAGATGCAGAATCTCGTAAACAGAGATGGGGCTCTGGTCGCGGTGCGGGTATCAGAGTCCAATATGAGGGATTTACGAGCGCGAAACGGCAATGGCTGCCTCACAGACGATTATGCCCCGGTTGAGAATCTTATTGCTCCTGTATTTCTCAGAAGCGTGGACTAATCTCAGAAGCGGCTACTCAGTTGGCCGCCCGGCTTGTTACCCGGCTGGTCGCCCGCTTCAATATCTCTTGGAGCTCGCTTTTCTGCTGCTTTGACAGGGGTTGGAGCGGCCTTCTAAGCTCCCCGCCACGATATCCCAGAATATCCATAGCTGCTTTGAGCGCCGGGATGCCCCAGCCCCGGGTGACGGTGTGATTGATCTCTAAAAGTCGCAGCTGCTGTTTTTTAGCTTCCTCTAATTGGCCTGAGTTGAAGAGCTCAAAGACTCGGCAGCACTCTGCCGGCATGATGTTGCCCAACGCTACGGTTGCCCCCCTCGCTCCTACGGCAAACGCCGGGAGCATGAAGCTGGCGCTGCCGGCGAAAACTCGAAAGTCTTCGGCAGAACCGTAAACGCACTGAGCGATCTGTACGATATTGCCTGATGAGTCCTTGATTCCGACTATGTTCGTATGCTTGGAGAGCTTTGTGACCAGTGAAACTGGCAGATTGATTCCCGTATTGGCCGGCATATTGTAGAGCATCACCGGGATGGGTGACCGATCGGCGACCTCGGTGAAATGGTGCAGGAGAACCTCTTCGGTCATCAGACCCTTGTAGTAGTAAGGAGGAAGCACGAGCGCCGCATCGGCGCCCAGCTCGGCTACTCTCTTCGACAGCTCCACGGTCCCAGCAGTTGTATCGCAGGTAATCCCTGCCAGTACCTTTTTCCCCGGATCAAAGTTCTCTCGCACAAACCTCACCAGCTCTATCCTTTCATCCAGGCTCAGGTGGGGGAACTCCCCGTTGGAGCCCAAAGCCAGGACCCCGGCAAGGGGTGACTGCCCCCAGCGATCGAGATTGTGCTTCAAACTCTCGAAATCAATCTCTTCATTCTTTCCAAACGGCGTGACAATAGGTGTGTAGATGCCCTCAAACATGATTCTCTCCCTTTCCTTTCGGGTCTCTTCTGTACCTCTCCCAGTGGATAGTGTTCTGCGCCAGCTGCTCTCGGGGGTGCGGATTTTTCTGCTCGTCCGGATAGCCGATGGCTATGATAGATAAAACCGACAGGTTCTCTGGAATGTCGAGAACCTCGGATATGAAGCGCTCGGAGGTCATCTCTTCGCCATGCATACGTTTTCTGATCTGGATCCAACAGGCTCCCAGGTCGAGGGATTGCGCTGCCAAAAGAAGATACGTAGAGGCAATCGAGGCGTCCTCGACCCAGACATCGCTTTTGGCCGAATCGGCACAGACGACAACAGCCAGAGAGGCGCCATCGAGAAAAGCCGAGCCGCTGCCTTTGGCACGGGCCAGTTTTGCCAGTATAGTTGATTCTGTTACGAAGACGAAGCTACAGGGCTTGAGATCCCGCGAGGAGGGAGCTCGCAGTACCGCCTCGATGAGTTGATCGATCTTATCGGCTTCGATTTTTTTTGGAAGATACTTCCTGATGCTGCGTCTTTTGCGGATTATATTCTGAAACATTCGTAAGAGTATGCATTTTTTGACGGCTTACACAACAGTCAGCCATCCGAATTGCCTGACTTTTTTCATCTCTTTGAAGATTGCCGCATTGCTGCTATAGTGATACCCATCGAACGGACGGGCTCCTGCTGTGGCGGGAGTTTCTAAACAGGCGGGAGACAGAGAGAATGGCAAATAGCGCAAGCATTTCGAGCGGGGAGAACCCCCTCTGGAAAAATCCGAATGAGCCTGTCGAGAGGCGAGCGGACGATTTGGTAAGCCGCTTAACCCTCGAGGAGAAGGTTTCGCAGATGGTGTACACGGCCGCCGCCATACCCCGACTAGGTATTCCCGAGTACAACTGGTGGAATGAGTGTCTGCACGGGGTGGCGAGAGCGGGTATCGCCACCGTCTTTCCGCAATCGATTGGAATGGCGGCTTCCTTTGATACGGATCTCATGTATAGAGTGGCCACGGCCATCTCTGATGAGGCGAGAGCCAAGCACCACGAATCGAGTCGACAGGACGATCGGCGAATATACAAGGGACTCACTTTCTGGAGCCCCAATATCAACATTTTCAGGGATCCGCGTTGGGGGAGGGGACAGGAAACCTACGGGGAGGATCCCTACCTCACCGGAAGAATGGGAGTCGCCTTCGTTCGAGGCCTTCAGGGAGATGATCCGAAGTACCTCAAGTTGGTCGCGACGCCCAAGCACTACGCCGTTCACAGCGGTCCTGAGGCGCTGAGGCATCATTTCGATGCCATCGTTTCGAAGAAGGATCTCAGAGAAACCTATCTTCCGCACTTCAAAGAATGCGTCAAAGAAGCCAAGTGTGTTTCGATTATGGGAGCCTACAACCGAACCAATGGAGAGGCCTGCTGCTCGAGCAAGACGCTGCTCGAAGATATTCTGAGAGGGGAGTGGGGATTCGAAGGGTATGTGGTTTCGGATTGCGGCGCGATTCTGGATATCCACAGACACCACACTCTGACAAGCACTCCGGAACAGTCAGCGGCGCTGGCGGTCAACAACGGATGCGATTTGAACTGCGGGCAGGTTTTCACGAGTCTTCTCGGAGCAGTGAGGCAGGGCTTGATCTCAGAGGAGACTGTGGACCGCTCGGTAAAGCGCCTTATGGAGGCCCGGATTCGTCTGGGAATGTTCGATCCCCCAGAAAAGGTGCCCTACGCGCAGATTCCCCTAGATATCGTCGAATGTGAGAAGCATCTCGATCTGGCCCTGCAGATTGCTCACGAATCGATTGTCTTGCTAAAGAACGAAAAAACGCTCCTTCCCTTGAAAAAGGATCTCAAGGCGGTAGCTGTTATCGGCCCGAATGCTGATAGCCGGCGTGCGTTGCTAGGAAACTACAACGGGTTCCCGACCGAATACGTCACGATCCTCGAAGGAGTGAGACGATGTGTCCCATCCTCCACAGACGTAATCTATGCCAAGGGATGCGATCTCGTTGCCAGGCCCGAGAACCGTTGGGGCGTGAAAGCGGACGACGGATTCGCCGAAGCCCTCTCAGCCGTAGAGAGGGCCGATGTCGTGATAATGGGAATGGGTCTGACGGCTGACTTCGAAGGGGAGGAGCAAGCCGCAGCGATCTCTCAGTGGATGGGAGACCGTATATCAATAGGCCTGCCGGAGATTCAGCAAGAGCTTCTCGAGAGGGTGTGCGCCCGGGCAGGGGAGCGGGAGATTCCCGTCATTTTGGTTATCATGAGCGGAAGCGCTGTGGCCATTCCATGGGCCCAGGAGAATGTGCAGGGTATTCTTCAGGCCTGGTATCCCGGCGGTCACGGGGGCCAAGCCATCGCTGACGTCATCTTTGGTGATTACAATCCCGCCGGGCGGTTGCCCGTCACCGTTGTCGAGTCTCTGGATCAGCTTCCCCCCTATACCGATTACAGCATGAAGGGGCGAACCTATCGCTATATGGAGCGACAACCCCTCTATCCCTTCGGATACGGCTTGAGCTACACGTCTTTCGAGTACTCCGATCTCTCCCTATCCGGCACTGAGATCAACATCGGAGAGTCGCTCGAAGTCAAGGTCGGGGTCAAAAACGGCGGCGAAGTCAGAGGTGAGGAAGTGGTGCAGATCTATCTGAGCGCTCTCTCAGCGTCTGTCACGGTGCCTCGATGCCAGCTCCAGGGATTTGCTCGGTTGAGGCTCGAGCCCGGACAGACCAGGGAGGCTGCATTTCGTCTCACCCCTCGTCAGATGGCTATTATCGACGACGAAGGACGCTGCGTACTCGAACCGGGGCTGTACAGAATCTCGGTAGGGGGACAGCAGCCCGATGCCAAGAGTCGAAAACTGACCGGCAAAGATGTGCTGGAGAGCGAGTTTCGATTAGCCGGAGAACGACAGGAAATCGAGTACTAGGATTAGATTCGCCGGAGGAATCCGAAGCCCATCCTGAGTTGGAAGGGGCTTGAGTCTTTGTCGCCGCCGACGATAGGGGAGATCTTGTATTTGCTGACAAAGGAGTAGATTCTGCCGGGATCGAGGAAGGCTTCGATGTTTTCCCTCTTTACCCAGATCCAGTCACCTGGAGTATCGGCCTTTTTCTGATCGAGGCTCGCCAGATACCAGCCCCGTTTGAATTCCTCCGCTTCTATGCCTTGCATGCTGGACGATTTAGGTGTTATGTGCTCGGCATTGATCCAGAATCCGCCAGCCGGCAAGTTCTCGGTATTTATGGTGAAATCGTAGCGAGTCTGATCTATAACGACAGTATTGAAATAGCTTTTGAGTTCCCTTCCCTTGAAGAAGAGATAGCCCCACTGAACTCCGCGCTTCTCGCCGACCTTGTCGGTTTTTATCTGATACTGCCATTCCGGAGCCGGGAACTCTTTGGACACGAGGGTCTGGCAGCCCATCAGTATGAGTATCGCGAAGATCATTCCGGCGCCTCTCGAAACCAGTTCAGGAAGCCGATTCGAATAGTAATCTTTCATACTTGAAATATACAGACGACCAGAAGTATTCGGCCAGAGGACTGAAAGCTGGTAATGATGCGATGTGGACGAAAATCCCATTATGCATTATAGAAAATAGGCTAAATTGTTTGGGTTGTGGGCGGGCCGCGTAGGTCGCAGCCAACGATAAGCCGCAGGGAGAGAGACCAGCTCCAATCAACGCCTTGACAAGTCGGGTTCCTCCCTTTATGTTTCTGCCGACATGAGTACCAAGAGAGTCCGCTTTGGGCTTATTTTTGCCTTTGCGGCAGCGGTATTGAGCGGTTGCGGCTACTTCGGCAGGCCAACCGTGACTCTCTATACCGATCGAGCCGAGTTTGCTGCCTACAGCGAGACTTTTAACGTCAGTCAGGATGAGTTTCTCGTTGAAATCGCCTATCGTTCGAATCCGATCGAAGGCATGCTCAACAAAGAGTACAATCCTGACCTCATCATTTGCCCAGGACTTTCAGATCCCAAGCTGCTTGAGCTTTTTGAGCCGCTTTCCAGCCTCTTCAGTGATGGACGAATCGATTCTAAGGCCTTCTATCAGGACCTCCTCAGTCTCGGCCGAAGGGAAAAAACACAGTATATCCTACCGCTCAATTTTGATTTGCCAACCGTTGTATCTCAAAGCGGTTCCTTTGAGCACGAAGCCAGCAATCTGCTCATATCTCTCGATTCGATGAGAAAGCTGGCCTCCGATTACAATGAAACCGAAAAAGAGCAGCTTCGAAGGGAAGGATTCTCGCCGCTTTGGAACGAAGACTTTCTCTATGCCACCGCCCTGCTCTTCAATGCCGACTTCCGCACTGATGGAGCCTCCTCCATAAAATGGAATCCGGAAGGTCTTGCCGAGGCTATTGAGTATCTGCAATCCTGGATTTTCGAAGTCAACGGCGGCTATGAGACGGATCGGGATTTCACAGAGAAATACTTCAAAATGCCGGAGTACCGCCTCCTTGAAGATAGACGAATTCTCTTCTACTTCACCGATATGAAGAGCTTTCAAAGGATTCCTCAGGACAAACGGGAGGACCTCGAGTTCAGGTGGCTGAGCAGGGACGGAAAGATTCACGTACTCGAAAATGTATTGTTTGTTGGTATCCCCCGAAGTGGTAGAAACAAAAAGGGTGCCAAGCTTTTTCTGGAATGGATCTTCACCCCTCAGGTACAGATGAAAATCATGAAAATCAACCAGTTTAAAAGGCTGCTGGGAGTATTCGGGATAGCCAACGGATTCTCCTCACTGGTCGAAGTCAACGAGAAAGCCCTACCCAAGCCGCAATTTTATCCTCTCTTTTTAGGTCACATACCCAGTTCTGAAATGCTCTCCTTCCCATCCCGTTTGCCCTATGATTGGCATGCTTTTAAGAATGAAACGGTAAAACCGTGGCTAAGAGACACTATCATCGATCCAGCCAAAAGCCCGGCGCTAGCCGACGTCCTGTCAAAAAACAGCCATAAATTGCTGGAATAGCATTTGACAATATTTAAGGGACAGGCTATAGTATAGGGCTATAAGATAATCATATTTTCTCTGGAGGTTTCTATAATGGCAACAGTTGAAATGAAGAATCTCACAAAAGTCTATAGCGGTGGTGTCAAAGCCGTCGACAAGGCAAACGTCACCGTCAATGACAGGGAGTTTGTTGTTCTTGTAGGTCCATCGGGCTGCGGAAAAACAACAACTCTGCGGATGATCGCCGGTTTGGAGGAGATTACCGAGGGTGATCTCTATATCGATGGCAAACTGATGAATGATGTTGCACCTAAAGATCGTGACATTGCCATGGTGTTCCAGAACTACGCCCTCTATCCTCATATGACGGTCTTCAACAATATGGCATTCGGACTAAAAATCAGAAAATATCCGAAAGCCGAGATCGAAAAACGTGTACATGAGGCCGCACAGATCCTGGATATCGAAGAGCTCCTCGATCGCCGACCCAAGGCTCTTTCCGGTGGTCAGCGGCAGCGTGTTGCAGTTGGAAGAGCCATCGTTCGAAAGCCTAAAGTGTTCCTCTTCGACGAACCCCTTTCAAACCTTGATGCAAAGCTCAGGGTTCAGATGAGAGCCGAGCTGTCGGCCCTGCACAACCGTCTTCAATCCACGATGATCTATGTGACCCATGACCAGGTGGAAGCCATGACGATGGGGGATAAGATCGTGGTGATGAAGGATGGAGTCATCCAGCAGATAGGAGCTCCCCTCCAGCTTTACAACAATCCTGTTAACCGCTTTGTGGCCGGATTTATCGGTTCGCCACCGATGAACATCATGAATGCCGAGGTGAGAGAAGAGGGAGGAAGCATTGTAGCGGATGAGGGCAGCTTCAGTATCAAAATCTCAGGCAAACACGTGGATAGTCTCAAGCCCTATATAGGCAAAACGGTGCTTATGGGTCTGAGACCCGAAGACCTGGTCTACAACGAGCAGGCGGCGGCTGAAAACAACATCAGCGCCAAGGTCGAGGTCGTAGAGCCGCTCGGTGCGGAAATCCACCTGTATGTGAGCACCGCGGAGCACCAGATCATCGTTCGAACTCCGCCAAGGCACGATTTCCAAGTCGATGAACAGGTCAACCTGACTCCCGATATGAGCAGAATTCACTTCTTTGATGCGGAGACCGAAAAGGTTATTTCTTAAAGCTGAACTATTAACAGAAAACTGTGGAGTACCAAAGCATAGCTTTGGTACTCCTTTTATTTTTTAGCCCATCATATCGTTGGCTGCGCCCACAACCCAAACAATTTGGTTCATGTTCTACATGCATGCCAACTACTTGCTCCGCAAGCTGCTTGCGGAAGCAAGCTGCTTACAGAAGTAAGCTGCTTGCAGAGCAAGCTTGTAGCAATTCTGACTCAGATCGGTTTTCGGAAAATATTGCTAGAATAACAAGAAAATGAGCCGGAATTGCATGTATGCCTAAAAGAGAGAAGTTGGAAAATTCCCTTCGTTCCGCTTGGCATAGAGTTTCATGATGTATCGAACCTTCCTGACTTTAGCGGCAAGATCCTCTCGCTGGTTCAAAAACCTACTAAAAAACTCAGCCGTCGAGAGTCCGGGGGCAATTTCTCCCTGACCATACCCCTCTTCGAAGTATCGATGAAGCTCCAGCAACCTGTGATACACCCTCTCGAATATAAAGAGTATGCGCCTCATCCGAAAGAGGTCCCCAATAATCTGCTTTTTCTCTCGAAGTACCTCTATCCTGCTTCCCACCCGATTTTCTCTGTCCTCTCTTATCCATTTTTCGAGGACGGCTATTTTTGCCATGAGAGCCTCATATTCTGCATTAAAACGATTGTAGAGATCATCGTATCTGCGGGCGTAGAATCTGATGACCCTCAGAGCATTTGGCTTGAAAGCGCTGATTCTCTCGGCCAGCCATCTCTTTCGAAAGCTTTGAAGATCTGCTAGCGCAACGGGAACGGTGGTTATCTCTTCGCTCGAGCGCTTTTCCACAACTTGACCCGGTTGGGCATCGATGACACGTTTGCTGTCCTCGTCTCGGCATGCCACATTCCCATCCGAGCATGTGATAAGCACATCTTCGGAAGGGGAAGTCTCGACAGCGAACTCTGTACCGCGCACTCCCATCGCCACAGCTTCGGTCTGCACACGAAACTTCTGATTCGCCCCGAGTTTCTGAACCTTCAGTGCCATCGAGCCAGTAATCAAGCTTAAAGTCGTGATGTCATCTTTCCTGACTTTATTGAAATCGAAGATAAACGTCGTATTCGAAGCAATATGGATTTCCGCTTCCGGACTTCTTTGCGAAGTGAGCAAGATGATTACCTGGCCATCCGGGCCGGTATGTATCTGATCATAATTCTCGATCTCATCCCCGACCGCTATATCCTGCTCGGTAAGCACCTCCTCGTCCCGAACCAACTCGACTTCGCCGTCTATGAAGGTGATCTCGCCAACCTGGCTGTAGGCGCCAAGAGGTGTAATGAGAGCAAGCAGAATTGCCAATAGTCGAAAATTCATGATCTGTTCCTCAGTCCTTTGTAAAATTGGTATGGCTCACGGCTATAATATAACACCATCCGCAGCTATTTCAAAAATCGGGCTTTCCTTTTCGATTGAATACTGTTCTCAGGACAGAACTTGACACTTAAATTGGGAAACCATAGGATCAGCAGTTGAGATGAATCAGAGCAAAACCATACTCACAATTGCGATTGTTGGATGCGGAACAGTAGGAACTGCTACAGCCAAACTCCTCACAGACGGAAGTGCTTTGAACTCCCGCACCAATGTGGAATTGGCCTTACGATACCTTGTGGACATCGATTTCACCGCGGCCCGTAAAAGCGGTCTCGATCCAAGCCTTTTCTGTGAGAGCTTCGATCAGGTTATCCAAGAGCAATCCGTTGATGTCGTTGTGGAGCTTATTGGAGGGCTCTCAGTGGCTAAAGAGATCATTCTCAAGGCGCTGCGATCAGGAATACATGTTGTCACCGCCAACAAAGCTCTTATGGCTGACAGCGGAATTGAGCTCATGAGGGAGGCGCGGGCTCACAATGTAACGATTTCCTTCGAGGCGAGTTGCGCTGGGGGCATTCCGATTATCCGTTCACTGACACACGGATTGATAGCCAATAACATATCGGCGCTCTTCGGTATACTAAACGGAACCTGCAACTATATCCTCACGGCTATGTCACTTTGGGGAAAAAGCTACGTCGAAGCTCTGGCAGAGGCTCAGACAGCCGGCTACGCCGAAGCCGATCCTACATTGGATGTTTCAGGTCACGATACAGCCCATAAACTAGCCATCCTGGCTTCGCTGGCCTTTGGAAGACAGATAGACCTACAGAACATACCTATAGCCGGCATCGATACGCTCCAGGAAGTCGATGTCGCCTACGGCCAGGAACTCGGATACGTCGTTAAGCTATTGGCTATTGCCAAGAGACAGAGGAAAGGAGGCCGGGAAGGAGTGAGTTTGTGCGTCAGGCCAGCCTTCATCACAAAGGAGCACCCCCTTGCCTGGGTGGCAGGTCCATTCAACGCCGTAAGCGTTTATGGAGATTGCACGGGGCACACGATGTACTACGGCCGCGGGGCCGGGGGACCGGCGACCTCTTCGGCTATTGTTGCAGACCTCTATTCTATCGCCACTGGTATCTGTCAGGCTAATTTTGAGCATTTCCGCTGGGCCGACACGGCGGAGAAGGCCTTTCAGCTGCCCATCGAAGAGATAGAAAGCCGATACTACCTGCGTGTGATGGCCGAAGACAGGCCGGGAGTTCTTGCCAGGATCGCCTCCAGACTGGGAAACAACGATATCAGCATTCTGTCAGTGCTTCAAAAGGAACCTCCAGAGGGAAGCGACGCAGGAGCGGGCGTTCCCATAGTCATTACGACCCATCGCGCTCGAGAGGGAGGGATGAGGAAAGCCCTCGATGAGATCGACGCGCTGGAGGTCGTCAAAGGACCGTGCGTCTGCATAGAGATCGTTGATGAACACGTGGAGTGATCATGAAGTATGTCATCATTATTCCTGATGGAGCGGCCGACGAACCTATCCCTGAACTCTCCGGAAAGACCCCTCTTCAGGTGGCCCGTATCACATCCATCGACCGAATGGCTAGGGAGGGGCGATGCGGCGTTGTGCAGAACATACCCGAGGGAATGCCACCGGGTTCCGATGTCGCCATCATGTCCGTTGTCGGTTATGATCCAATGAGCAACTACTCTGGGCGTGCTCCCCTTGAGGCCGCAGCTATAGGAATCGAGACCGGCGAAAGCGAATGGATCCTTAGATGCAACCTGGTCGAGATCCGTAATGGAATAATGCGTGACCATTCAGCAGGCAACATCTCGAATGAGGCGGCAAGAGAGTTGATCGCGATTCTAAATGATAAGCTGGCTGACGACTCTATTCGGTTCTACCCCGGGGTCAGCTACCGAAACCTGATGGTCATCAAGAGTCCATTGCGGGTCACCACCACACCACCCCATGATATTCTGGATCAGCCCTGCTCGGATTTCCTACCCAGGGGAGAAGGGTCCGCTTCTCTTAGGTCACTCATCGCCGCGAGTCAAGAGCTATTCAAGGATCTCGGTAATCTGTCGGCCACGAGCATCTGGTTATGGGGCGAGGGCAAGCCAACCCGGCTTGAATCCTTTGAGCAACGGTTTGGCATAAGGGGTGCTGTTGTTACGGCCGTGGATCTCGTACGTGGTATCGGAAAGCTCATCGGGTGGGATGTGATTGATGTCCCCGGTGCTACGGGATGGTACGACACCGATTATAGAGCAAAGGGCGAGGCGGCGATTCGATCGCTGGAGGAGCATGATCTGGCCTGTATTCACATCGAGGCAACCGACGAGGCAGGGCATGAAGGCAACTTCCAACAGAAGATCGCTTCGCTCGAAAAGATCGATACGGATATCGTCGAGCCCGTCTTGCACTTTCTCGGCTCCAGTCAAACCGATGGCTGGCGGGCGCTTCTCCTGCCCGATCATCCGACTCCCTGCGCCATCAGAACCCACACACCGGATCCGGTTCCCTTCTGTTTAGCAGGCAGCAATGTTGAGCCGGATGATCACAACTCGTATTCGGAGGCCATCTTGGCCGATAAATCGATGTCACCGATTCCAGGACATGAGCTAATGAGGCTCTTCATCTCTTAACTATTGATTCCAAAAAGTCGAATATGGTAGTATAGATCGTTCAAAGGGGAGATCATGGCAGAGACCGCCGTCACGCTGAAACCGAAGAGAGGAGAGGGAGAAGAGCACGATAAGATCTACTGTGCCAACTGCATTCACTGCAAGCTCGTTCGTATTCCCGTGGCAAATGGAAAGCAGTATCTCTTGCGTGTTCGATGCAACGCGGGTAAGTGGAAGAAAAAATTGGGTGAGGAGAAGTTCTATAAATATTTTACCGTTGCGCGACGTAGCCTCGATGGATGTGACACCTACGTACCCATGGGGGATACGAGGGATTTTCTCAGAGAACTCAAGAAAACCCTGCCCATCAAGGACGAGATTTACTCTTACTGACGAGCTTGAGGGCAAAGACTGACTGTGATGTCTAAAGCTGTGATGTCTAAAGGAAGCGCCTTTTTCAGGAGGCTGCTATTAAGCGGCCTGTTTTTTTTA
>CAZLRN010000066.1:0-14276 GCA_964561715.1 uncultured Spirochaetales bacterium | reverse complement strand
AAAGAAGAAGCTCTGCAGCAGGGTACTTGTCATAGGGGGAGGCATTTCGGGATTATCGAGCAGTTTGAGCCTCGCGGACCAAGGGATGGACGTAACTCTCGTAGAGAAAGATAGTGAATTGGGAGGCAATGCCCGTAGTTCCTACTATACACTGAAAGGCTCTGATGTACAGAGCTTGGTGAAGGGTATGGTCAACCGGGCGGAAAAGCATGCAAAGATAGAAGTTCTCAAAGGTGCTCAGCTGGAAGGCTTGACGGGAAGCTGGGGAGACTATCACTCGGTCGTATCGGTCGGCGAAGAAAAAAGAGAGATTCATCATGGGGCGGTGATATTTGCTGTCGGGGGTAGGGAAATCAAACCTGAGGGATACCTCTATGGCGAAAGCGATTGCGTAAAAACCCAAAAAGAATTTGAAAACATGCTAAGTGGCGACGGAGATACGTTGAAAAAACTGCAATCAGTGGTGATGATCCAGTGTGTAGGGTCCCGGGATGAAAAGCATCCATACTGCAGCCGTGTCTGCTGCAGCCATGCGGTTAAAAATGCCTTGAAGCTAAAGGAGCTAAATCCTGATGTTAGCGTCTATGTGCTCTACAGAGATATCAGAACCTATGGCTTTTATGAGAGATACTACCATCTAATCCGTGATAAAGCGGCCATCTTTATCCGATATGAGCCGGATGACAAACCGGATGTTCAAGCGAAGGGCAACAGGCTGGAAGTCTCTTTCAATGACAGGCTTCTTGGCCAGAGAATGATCCTTGACGTGGATCTTCTGGTCTTGAGCACAGGAATTGAGCCTTACGATAACAGCGAGCTGGCACGTATTGCAGGGGTGGAGTTAAACGCAGACGGCTTCTTTGCTGAAGCAAATCCCAAATCAGCGCCTCTCGATTCGGTGGATCGGGGGAAATACTTTTGCGGACTCTGCCATTCTCCAAATTTCATAGAGGATTCTATTGCTCAGTCTAAGGCATCGGCATCCAGAGCGTCGGCTCTTCTCTGGAGTGGAGTTGGAGAGTTTTCTGACAATCAGGTTTTTGTAAACAAACGCCTTTGCTGCGGATGCGGAATCTGTGTATCGGCCTGTCCTTACAATGCCCGTGTGATAGACGAACTGGACAACAAGGCTAAGGTACTGGAAGATCTATGTAAAGGGTGTGGAACCTGCGCTGTTGCATGCCCGAACGGAGCATCTCAGCAGTGGAATTTCGAGAGGACAACCGTATTCCAGGTTCTGGACAAGGTATTGATTTAAGCATAACAAACCTTTTCGGGAGGCAGCGTATGAATGAATATGAACCCAAGATCATTGCATTTCTATGTAACTGGTGTACCTATACCGGAGCCGATCTTGCCGGAACGAGCCGACTTCAGTATCCTCCAAATGTCCGCATAATACGATTGATGTGCACAGGGGCTGTTGATACGATATATGTTTTGAAGGCTCTGATCGAAGGAGCCGACGGCGTCTTGATAGGCGGGTGTCATCCGGGTGACTGCCATTACCAAACCGGAAACTACAAAGCCCGACGCCGTATTGCGATACTTAAAAAGATTCTGCGCCAGTTTGGCTTCGACGAAGAATACATTTGGCTGCGATGGATAAGTGCATCAGAGGGCAAGTTGTTTGCAGATACGATTACGGAAATAGTAAAAGAACTCAAAGAAAAGGGTCCAAACCCGGCAAAGCTAGCATGGGCAGTATAAGCTGCTATTAGATGGTTATGGAGCGCATGAGCATGAAGAGCACGATAGTAAAAACACGCGACAACGATATATTGGCAAGTTTGAGGGATCTTCTGGGCCAGCTGCTCGAAACAGGATTAGTTCAGGCATTGTTGGTTCCAAGGCTGCTTCCGGGAAAGGATGGATTTGTACAGTGCTTGGTGATAGACCCAGAGCTGTTAAAAGAAGCCCATCCGTTAGCCCCTACCATGCCGGTTCAGTCGGCACAGATACTTTCAAAGCTGACCTCCAGTCCTTTCGAAGGTCGAATAGGAGCGGTTCTCAAGCCGTGTGAGCTGAGAGCCGCAGTAGAGTTAGAAAAGTTCTTACAGGTCGATCTCGATAATATCATGACTATTGGAGTAGATTGCCTGGGAACGTATGAAGCTCGAGATTATTCCACTATGGTTGAAAGCGACAGTGACCTGCCATTTCGAATCGATTTGGATGGTGTGAAAAGCGGCGAAATAAAAACAGATCAGGATTCCATGCTGAGAGAATCCTGTCAGATCTGCGAGACCCCCGGGCCGACGGGCGCGGACCTTGCTTTTGGCCTTTTTGGATATGAGCCTCGAGAAGAATTCGCCCTTCTGGTAGGCGAACACTTTGAGAAGGAACTAGAGCAGAAGTTATCCCTCGAGTTGGAGGAAAATGATTTAGTTCAAAGAGAGAAGGCTCTTCAAAAGGCCATCACAATAAAAAAAGCGGAACGCGAAAAGGCTTTCAATCAACTGACAAATCGGACCAATGGATTGGATAAGCTGATGGACGTCCTGTCCACTTGTATTTGCTGTCACAACTGTATGAATGTTTGTCCGATATGCTACTGCAAGGAATGTGTGTTTGAGTCGTCGGTTTTCGAGCATAGATCTGATCAATTCTTGAGATGGGCCAGTCGAAAGGGAGCTCTTCGGATGCCTACAGACACCCTGATCTTTCACCTGACACGCATGAGCCATATGGCTACTTCCTGTGTATCGTGTGGAATGTGCGATAGCGGATGTCCCAGCCAGCTTCCGGTTTCGCGTCTGTTTGGGCTTGTCGGAGCGGAGCTCCAGAAGACATTCGAATACGTTCCCGGCATGGATCCCGATGCTGAACCTCCTGTATCTACCTTTAAAGAAGAGGAACTTGAGGCAGAATCAGGCATTGAATAACCACATTTGCAAGAGGTTTGAGGGAGTTTCAGCATGCTAGTCCGGCTTAAAGCTAATTGGAGTATTCGAAATCGGTACTGAAATTGAGAAATTTACTATCGGCTCATAGGCTCATCTTTTCTTGACTTCTCTCGCGTCGCATGGTATAAAATATTTTACCAATAAAAATGAATTAAGAAAGGAGAAAGAAAATTGGTGCTAACGAGAAGGCAGTTTCTTAAGCTCTCAGCTTTGGCTCCCATTGCAGCCAGTACCCTAATCAATCCAAGAAAAATTGAAGCCCAAGCTGACGATCTCCGCCTGCGGATCCGTTATGCGAAACAATCGACCTCCATTTGCCCATACTGTGCAGTGGGATGTGGTATGATCGTTTCCTCGAGCAACGGAAAAGTCATCAACATTGAAGGGGATCCGGATCATCCCATCAATGAAGGCTCCCTGTGTAGCAAGGGCTCGGCTCTCTTCCAGGTGGCCAACAACGAAGCCCGTCTTACCAAGGTCAAATACCGCGCTCCAGGCAGTACCTACTGGGAGGACAAGACCTGGAACTGGGTTATTGATCGCATTTCCAGACGGATCAAACAGACCCGGGATGCGGAACTTTCGGATGGCCGGAAGGTTAACCGCATCAACAGCATAGCCGCTCTGGGCGGTGCCGCTCTGGACAACGAAGAATGCTACCTGTATAGCAAGTTCATGCGTGCCCTAGGAGTGGTCTACATAGAACATCAGGCGCGCATATGACACTCCGCCACTGTGGCCAGTTTGGCCGAAACCTTTGGGCGGGGTGCCATGACCAATCACTGGATTGACATCCAACACGCCGACAGAATCATGATCATCGGCAGCAATGCTGCTGAAAACCATCCTATTTCATTCAAGTGGGTAATGAAGGCCATTGGGCGCGGGGCAAAGCTGATCAGCGTTGATCCGCGCTACACTCGGACCTCCGCTAGATCGCATATCTATGCGCCCATGCGTTCGGGTACGGACATTGCCTTTATCATGGGCATGATCAAGTATGTGCTGGACGACATGGACAAAAATCCGCAGAGCTACAACATGGAATACGTGAGGGAATACACCACAGCATCGTTCCTTATCAATCCAAGCTTTGCCCTTCCGGCAGACCTAGACGGTGTGTTCAGCGGATACGACAAGAAAGCACGCAAGTACGACAAGGGTAGCTGGCAATACCAGCTTGATGCAAAGGGAATACCCAAAAAGGATAAGACACTGAAAGATCCAAACTGCGTCTTTCAGCTTCTGAAAAAACATGTCGTGCGCTATGACGCCAAGACTGTCAGCAACATTACGGGCACCCCGGTTGATATCTACCAGAATGTCTGCAAGACGTTTGCAGAGTCCGGTGCGACAGGTAAGGCTGGAACGATCATGTATGCCATGGGCACAACCCAGCACACCTATGGAACGCAGAATATCCGTGGGTACGCCATTCTTCAGCTGCTTCTGGGAAACATGGGAATCGCCGGAGGGGGCATCAATGCCCTGCGAGGTGAATCTAATGTCCAAGGCTCGACCGATCATTGCATCCTGTACCATATTCTGCCAGGGTATCTGAAGACCCCCGACGAGAAGGACACTTCCATCGACGCCTACAGCACCCGATACTACGAGAAAAAGAACAAGGATTCCAAGAGCGCAGACTGGTGGAGCAACGCACGTAAATACATCGTGAGCCTGCTCAAGGCTTGGTACGGACCGAACGCGAAGCCGGAGAACGACTTTGCTTTTGGATACCTGCCCAAACGCGAGGTAGGAAAGGACTACTCACACATATCCCTGTTCGAGGCTATGGACGAGGGTACCATAAAGGGAATGATTTGCCTGGGACAGAACCCGGCGGTGGGAGGCCCGAATGCGCTGAAAGAGCGCAAAGCCCTTGAAAAACTAGACTGGCTGGTATGTGTCGATCCATGGGAAACAGAGACAGCCAACTTCTGGCAGCGACCCGTTGCCAATGATACCAATGTCAGAGTTGATTCAACCAAGCTAAACACCGAGGTGTTCCTGCTTCCTGCTGCGGCCTCTATGGAGAAGGAAGGCAGCATCACCAACTCTGGCCGCTGGATGCAGTGGCGGTATCAGGCCGTGCATCCTCCCGGAATGGGCAAATCGGATCTATGGATGCTGGATCGCCTCTTCAAAGCTGTGAGAACTCGTTACAGGAATCAGGGAGGTCCCATTGCCGGTGCGATTCTCGACATGGACTGGAATTACGGTTCCGGTGATGAGCCCGATGTGCATGCCGTGGCTAAGGAGATAAACGGCTATGATCTCAAAACCGGCAAGCTCGCGCCGAGCTTTGGCGGACTGAAGGCAGATGGGACCACATCCTCGGGCAACTGGCTTTACTGTGCATCGTATACCGAAGCTGGCAATATGGCGGCCCGGCGCATCGGCCTTGACCCGACCAATATAGGACTCTATCCGCAATGGTCCTGGTGCTGGCCGGTCAACCGGAGAATCATCTACAATAGGGCCTCAGTGGATATGAAGGGCAGGCCCTGGGATAAACAGCATCCTGTTATCGCCTTTAAAGGCCTTGCTGTGGACGGTAAGTACGTAACCAGCCGCTGGATAGGTGACGTTCCCGATGGAGGCTGGTATCCGCTGATGAATCCCGACGGATCTCTACGCGATGATGCCAAGTATCCCTTCATCATGAAGCCCGAAGGGTATGCTCGCATCTTCGGCTACGGCCTTGCCGACGGGCCCTTTCCGGAGCACTATGAGCCTATCGAAAGCCCCCTGACCAAGAATCCGATGGGTCATGGCCAGAAGGTAAATCCAGTAGCCAAGCTGTGGCACATTGACAGACCTGAAGGGAACCCGATAGCCAAGCCCGGTGACGGCTTCGATGTCGTGGCAACGACATATCGCGTAACCGAGCAATGGCAGGCCGGAGCTATGACGCGAAATCTGGATTGGCTAACCGAGCTTATGCCCAGTGTCTTCGTGGAGATGAGCCCCGAGCTGGCCGATGAGCGAGGCATCAAAGGCGGCGACAGGGTCCTGGTCAAAACGGTCAGAGGCGTGCTTGGAGGATGGGCCATCGTTACCAGACGTTTCAGGCCTTTCCAGCTAAACGGGCAGACAGTGCATCAGATCGGAGTGCCGTGGCACTGGGGTTACCAGGGAAGCTCTTGCGGCTGCAGCGCTAATACCTTGACGCCTCACGTGGGGGATGCCAACACCATGATCCCTGAGTACAAGGCTTTCCTTTGCAAGGTGGAAAAGTCCCCGTATCAATACGACCGCCTGTCGGTGTCGCCTGATGAGCGCATCGAAGAGCCCCATGAGATTTAAGAGGAGAAAAAGTGATGGCTGAAGAAGTTGGAATGCTGCTAGATACGACTCAATGTATTGGATGTCGGGGATGCCAGGTGGCTTGCAAGCAGTGGAACAAGCTTCCGGGGGAGGTAACGCGTTCAACCGGCACATACCAGAATCCTCCTTGGCTTTCTGCCCATACGTGGACGCTCATAACCTATACCGAACCGGAAGATTTTGCCGATAATCCGAGATGGCTTTTCCGTAAGGTTCAGTGCTTTCACTGCACCGACGCGGCTTGCGAGCAGGTCTGCCCGACCGGCGCGATAAAGAAGCAGGAGAATGGGATCGTATACATAAACCAGAGTATATGCACAGGGTGCAAGTACTGTGTTCAGGTCTGCCCATTCCATGTCCCGCACGCGGACCACGTAACCGGAACTACCAGCAAATGCTGGATGTGCTTGGATCGAGTTTCGAATGGCCTGACGCCGGCCTGTGCCAAGGCCTGTCCCACCGACGCCATCCTGTTTGGATCGAGAGTCGAAATGCTGGCCCATGCTAAGAAGAGAGAGCAGATACTGAAAGATCAAGGCTTCTCTCCCCGTATCTACGGGGAGAATGAGCTGAAAGGACTGCACGTGATAACCATCCTGGCCGAAAAAGCCTCCACATATGGGCTGCCGGAAAGGCCGAGAAAACCCACAGAAATGATTTTCTGGAGATGGCTGCTCGCCGTGGTACCGGGCTTGGCCATACTCGCGGGTATATTCGGTTATCTGTTCAAGACCAAATCAGAATCTGCAGCCGAGTCAGAGACAAAAGCAAAGTCAGGAGGTAAATAAAATGGAGCATTACGATTGGGGATTGCCTTTAGCGATAGACTTATTTGCCGCTGGCTTAGGTGCCGCGATCTTTATGGTGGCGGTTGCTGCAAATTTGGCAGGAGGAAGAAGGTATAGGAGAATCAGTACTACCGGTGCGATTATCGCTCCATGGCCCGTGATCTTGGGGGTGCTCCTCCTGGTCGTTGACCTTGGTAGGCCATTACGCTTTTGGGAGATGATGTTGAGACGCTCGCACGAAACGCTTGGTATAGAATCGATCATGTTCAAGATCGGCTCTACAATGTCAATCGGGACTTGGCTTTTAATCCTGTTCGTGCTGGGATCTCTGCTATATCTGGTGATTGCTATTCTCGCTTTTCCCTTTAAATGGGCCGAGAAGCTCCAAAAAGTGATTGGAGTGATCGGGCTGCCTATTGCGCTTCTCGTTACGATCTATACCGGCGTGCTTCTATCCGCAACCACGAATCGCGTCTGGGGTAGCTTGCTGCTTCCCATCATCTTTGTCGCATCAGCGATGGTAACGGGTATAGCGGCAATAATCTTCATACTGGCAGCAATAAGAATCGCAAAGCCTGACAGCAAAATAGGCTCCGACATACCGAAATTGGAGGTGATAAACGGTTGGACGATCGCATTTCAGCTTCTTATGGTAATCCTGTTTGTCATCTTCGGGATCGGCTCTGCTCAAATGAGAGCGGTTATCGGCTCGGCGTTTGGTCTGTTATGGTGGATCGGTGTCATCGGGCTTGGGCTTGTTTTGCCCCTCGTCATCGGCATAAGAGGCGGTGCGAAAAACCCGCCAGTATCTCTCGTGGTATCGGCACTGGTGCTTTTAGGAGGCTTTTTCCTAAGATACGTCATACTGTTTGGCGGACAATTGAAGATATAGAGCAAGCCGTCTCTATCGTGTCGCTGTGATGACAGACGGGTATCACTTTGAAGAAAGATCAGGAAGACTTCTATCAACAGGCTGTCAGGCAGATAGAAGAGATTAAGGTTGCGAACCCGGAACTGAGTGAGGTTCTTGAATTCCACTGTTCGATTCTCACGGCGCAGAGAGAGATTGGTCTGTCTTTTAAACCTGATTTACGCGCTTTTAATACAGAAGAGTATCTGAGCAGAAACTCAAAAGGCTTTGCTCTGCTAGAAGCGAAAGACATCAAGATAGACCGATCTCTATTGAACGGCCTTCTGGAAAACCTGCGTCTGACTATCCAAAAGGCGAGAGAAGAGGCAATACCCGCAGACTTTGAAGCTCATGCTCTGTCGGATCAGGATACTCTGCTCATCAGAGGTGTTATCGAGATGCGATCAATTCTTAAAGAAATGGCAGCGGAGGCACAGATCGAATACGATGTGTTTCAATTGCTTGCGGAACAGGCTATCTCTCCTTTTATATCTCGCTATGCAGAGGAGCTAGCGGGGTCTATCAATCAAAGCAAATGGCTCAGGGGCTACTGCCCTATGTGTGGAAAAGAACCAGCGATATCAAAGCTGGAGGAAGAGTCCGGCAGAAGATGGCTCTTTTGTCCATTGTGCCATACCGAGTGGCTGTTCAAAAGATTAGCTTGTCCTTTCTGTGAGAACGATAATCAGCAATCGCTGCGTTATTTCTTTGTAGAAAACGACGAGGTTCACAGGGTAGATGTTTGCGACAGGTGCAAGAGATATATCAAGACGATAGACTGCCGACAGATAAACAGAAGAATAAACATGTTTGCTGAAAACCTATCAACTTTAGCTCTGGATATTGTTGCAGAAAAGGAAGGGTTCCAAAGGGAAGGAGGGTGAGAAAATATGATTGGCGGATTAGGGATGACAGAATTGATAGTGATCTTTGGCATTGCCTTACTCGTATTTGGGGCATCCAGAATACCTGATATAGCACGATCCCTGGGCCAGGCGATCCAAGAGTTCAAGAAAGCGGGCAAGGCAATTACTGACGAAACGGAGGGATCGGCCGGAGAAAAGCTAGAAGATAAAAAAAACTGAGCACATCATAATCGATATACGCAATCGATGATAACTCCCAACTCTGGTGTTTGCACCAGATACGCTCATTTCAGCCAAAAAGCCGCCAGTTGTAAGCCAAGGGCGAGATGACAAATCCACAGAGTGTAAGAAGATCTTTTGGGGTTCGACGATCCTATTATCAGTATCTTCTTTCTTACTATCTCAAAAGCAGATTATTCAACGTCAAGAGACCACTTTTAGCTGGGATAAAAGTCACTCATGAATGTAATCTCAGATGCAGGCATTGCCCTTTTTGGAGAAGAGAGACAAAAGCCATCTCCTTTTCGAGAGCAAAAGAGTCGCTACATAAGCTTCATGAGCTCGGAGCAAGGATACTGATTATCGAGGGCGGAGAGCCGTTCCTCTGGAAAGATGGTAGTTATGACATCAAGGATATTGTAGGCGAAGCGAAAAAGCTCTTTTACACTGTGGGAATAACGACAAACGGTACATTTCCCCTCGATATCGATACGGATATTCTATGGGTCAGCTTGGATGGCTTGAAAGAAACTCACGATTCTATTCGCGGCAACAGCTTTGACAGAGCGCTCGCCAACATAAGAGAATCCTCCCATCCCAATATCTATGCTCATGTTACCATTAACTCTCTCAACTGGAAGGAAATTCCAAACCTCGTCCGTTTTCTCGATTCACGAGTGAGAGGAATAACGATCCAATTTCATTATCCTTACGAAGATGCAGCTAAGGAGTTGTATCTTCCCTTTGAAAAGCGTAGGATCGTCCTTGACAGCTTGATTCGCCTCAAGAGAAAAGGATTTCCCATAGCAGACTCATATTCTTGCTTAGAGGCGCTCAAGACAAATCGATGGAAGTGCAGGCCATGGATGATCGCCAGTGTAGATCCTGATGGCATGCTCACCCATGGATGTTATGCCAAGAACAGAGGTGACATTTCTTGCGGGCAGTGCGGATTTGCCGCCCATACAGAGATTTCTTTAGCCTACAGTGGTGTCGTGGATTCCATCATTACTGGCAGCAAAATTTTTCTTTAAAGGAGAACGGCAAAATACATGTCCAGTACAGACCTGATTCTTCTTCATGCACCGAGCGTGTATGATTTCCGCAAGAAACCCGCTATATACGGGCCGGTAAGTGATGTAGTCCCTTCATCACAGATTTTTGAAATGTATCCCATTGGCTTTATGAGTCTGCAAGGCTATCTACAGAAGCATGGATTTTCAGTGCGAATCATCAATGTTGCTCTGAGGATGTTGGGAAGCCGACGGTTCAATGTTGATAGATTGATTAGATCGCTAAGTCCCTTAGCTTTTGGCATAGACCTGCATTGGTTGGTACATGCCCAGGGAAGCCTGGAGCTGGCTAGAATCGTTAAGAAGTATCACCCCGAAACCCCGATTATCTTTGGCGGTTTGTCTGCTTCCTATTATCACGCAGAGCTTATTCGGTATCCACAAGTCGATTTTGTCATCAGGGGTGATTCGGCAGAGGAGCCGCTACGCCAGCTTCTCACCTCGATCAAGATGAATCAGTCTCAGAGGGATCTGCCGAATTTAACATGGAAAAAAGACGGAGAAATTCGTATCAATGATCATTCCTATGTAACCAATGATATCGACGGACTCATCTTTGACTACAGAACCATGATGAGCGCTTCTGCTCAGCATCGTGACCTATTGGGCCATCTGCCATTTAAAGGATGGCTTAATTATCCCATTGTTGCTGCACTGTGCTGCCGCGGTTGCGTCAACAACTGCTTGGTGTGCGGTGGTTCTGCCAGCGCATTTCACGGTATATGCGCGAGAAACTCAACGGCATTCCGTAGTCCCGATTTGCTAGCGGAGGATATTGGGCGGATATCCCGCTATTTCAGTGCGCCGATCATCTTGCTTGGAGACATCCGGCAGGCCGGTTCTGATTACGCTCGGACCTTTCTTGGCCGGTTGAAAGAGCTCGAGGTCAGCAACCATATAGCCTTCGAGTTTTTCTCGCCTCCGCCAAGGGACTTCTTAATGAAGATATCTGACGCTGTTTCCAATTTCAACATCCAGATTTCCCCTGAATCGCATGATGAGAATATCCGAAAAATCTTTGGCAAGAATTATGACAACGAATCACTTGAAAGAGCCATTAGCGATGTGCTTGAGTTAGGATGTAAAAGAGTCGATGTCTTCTTCATGATCGGATTGCCCTATCAGACGAAAGAGTCGGTTAAGAAAACTGTCGAGTACTGCGGCAATCTTATGGAAAAGTTCGGCGGTGGCAAAGTTCACCCCTATATCTCGCCACTTGCGCCATTTCTTGACCCTGGAAGTAGAGCATTTGAAGATCCTGAGAAGCACGGATACAGGTTGATCCATAGAAGTCTGGAAGATCACCGCTTGGCTCTTCTCGCCCCAAGCTGGAAATACACACTCAACTATGAAACAGAATGGATGAGTCGTCACGAGATTGTGTCCGTTACCTATGAGGCAGCTGCCGAACTCGACCGCCTGAAGCTGAAAAACGGCATATTGAGGCGGAGAGAAGCCAAGAGAATCGAGAAGCGAATTGAGAGGGAGCGGAAGATGATCGATGAGATTGACGCTGTCATTTCTGTTGTTGGAAGAGGTGAGCCGGAAAAAGAGTTAAAAAGAAGAATTCATCATTACAATTTTGTGGGCTCTTCGACAATATGTAAAAAGGGTGAAATGATGTGGCCGACAAAATTCTTGCGATTTCGCTTATTTCAAATTATTCGAGGTATCATCGGCGAAATGCTGCAGAGTATTAGTCTAAGGTGAGGAGTTTCGAAACATGTTTGGAATTGGCACCGCTGAATTGATCGTAATTGCTATCATTGGGTTGATTGTGTTAGGACCCAATAAGCTTCCAGGTATGTTCAACGCCATTGGAAAGGGCATTAGAGAGTTCAGGAGAACCCTTAACGAAGTGGAACAGGACAAAGATTCTAAGCGCAAAGATCAGTTAAAAGATGGCGGGACAGGCGGGGGAACGGGCAAATCTTGATAATATCTCTAATGTCGTCCAAACTTGTGGCCAGATTCGAGCATCTCGCTATATCTAGTATGGTTAAACATCAAGGTCGCGAGCTGGCAAACGTTCGCAGAGTGCTGTGTCAAGCCCATCTGTTAATGAGATAGTATGAAACACATCACTATGGGGACCGCAGGTCATATCGACCATGGGAAAACGGCGCTGGTCAAAGCACTGACAGGTATCGATTGTGATACTCATAAAGAAGAGAAGGCAAGAGGCATCACCATCAACTTGGGCTTTGCACATATTTCTCTCTCTTCGGGCGACAGGATCGGAATAATCGATGTTCCCGGTCATAGAGATTTTGTCCATACCATGGTCGCAGGGGCAAGCGGTATCGATTTTGCGCTGCTGGTTGTGGCAGCGGATAGCGGCGTTATGCCTCAAACACGGGAACACCTTCAGATCATGGAGGTTTTGGGCATAAAAAGCGGCATTATTGCCATTACAAAAATCGATTTGGTTGAGCCCGAAATTGTGGATCTTGCCGAGTCGGAGATACGAGAGCTCATTCAAGGAACATTTCTTGAGGGCTGCCCCATGGTGAGGGTCTCCTCTATCACGGCTGAGGGTATCGATGAGCTGAAGCATCAAATAGACCAGGTCGCATTAAAGACTCCCGGCCGGTCTATTGGTGAAGTTTTCAGATTGTATGTAGACCGGATTTTTACCGTAAAAGGGTTCGGCACGGTAGTCACAGGATCTGTCATAAATGGCGTTTTGCATGTGGGCGACGAGGTATACCTGCTGCCGGGAGAAAAAAAGCTGCGTGTTCGGAGGCTAGAGCGCTTCGGCGAAGAGGTGAAGGAAATTGTCGCCGGTGATAGGGCGTCAATAAACCTCGTGGGGCTTGCAAGGGAGGATTTTAAAAGGGGCGCCATCGTATCCGATCGCTGCCTTCGCGCTACGACGTTGGTAGATGCCAAGCTTAATCTTTTCCAGAACAGCCGGAGTTTCGACAAGCTCTGGAACCAGGTGATTTTTCACCTGGGAACATACGAACATCAGGCAAGAGTGCACCTGATCGATTGTGACAGATTGATTGGAGGCGATACTGCCTTGGTTCAGATACATCTAGATACCCCATGCAATATTCAGTACGGAGACAGGTATGTGATACGAAACACTTCGAGTGATACGACCCTAGGAGGAGGAACCATAATTGATGCATTTCCTCTCCACCATCGCAAGCGTCCTGACAGACTGGTCAAGAGTATGTCCAGGCTCGCTGAGGGCAAGCTCCAAGAGCTTGTTGCTTCTGAAGTCAGAAAACATTTAAGCGCGATCACGCATCGAGAGATTGCCGATATGTTGAATGTATCACATGAGAAAATACTAAAAGTTACGTTGAACACTTTGCCGCAAGATATCTACTCATACACTCAGAACGAAGTCATATATCTGATCACGGGAAAAGAACACGAGAGGATAGAGCGGCTGCTGCTGAATGCTATTGCTGCCTTTCACAAACGAAATACTCTTGACAGGAAAGGATTGACAACAGACGAGCTTGTGAGCCTGGCGCGAATCGAACGCGATTCTTCTGGAGAAACTCTTCTTCGATTGCTCCTCGACAGACTAGTGGAGGAGGGGAAACTGAAACGAGTGGAACGAACATGGGCGCTTATCGATCATACGGTAAATTTTAACGCGGAGATGAAAACTCAGACAAATTTCGTAGTGGATTATCTGGAAAATCTCAACATGAAAACTCCGATTATGTCCGAGCTGGTTTCTGCGGCATCAAAGATCAAGGTTGATGAGCAGAGATTGAGAAATATCTTGCGTTATCTTGTTGAAGAAGGGACCGTATATTTTTCGGAGGGCAACTATATACATGCATCCATAGTAGATCGCTGCAGAAAGAAACTGCTGCATGCGCTTTACAAAAAGAGGGAAGGCATGACAGTGGCAGATTTCCGTAATCTTGTCGAAGGTAACAGGAAAATATGCCTGCTATTATTAAGCATCTTTGACGCCGAAGGCGTCATCAAGCGCTCAGGAGATCTTCGCCTGATAACAGAGAAGGGGGTAACAATGCTTGAAGGAGAACGGTCCTAGATTCCGGCTCTCATGTATGAAATTTCCGGAGGTAGCATTTTGGTAGATGAAGAAAGACCATTGGTTGAGCACCTGGGCGAGCTGAGAAAGAGAATAATTCTTTGCCTATTGGCCGTTAGCCTCGGAATGATCCTCAGCTATGTGTTTTATGATTTTT
>CAZLRN010000065.1:10781-14287 GCA_964561715.1 uncultured Spirochaetales bacterium | reverse complement strand
CCGTATTCGAGAACTAGGAGTATCTTTCCATCATTCAGCTTCGGCTGAATGGGGTGCTGTGCCGAGCTGCAGGATACGTTATTGTAAGGGTCGTTGGTGTTCGATTGGCCAATATTATCGTCTTCAGCAAGGAAACAGACCAGTCCAGCAGAGAGAAGATACATCATTTCGTTCATCACTGCCTTCAGTACGAGATCGACCAGAAACTCAAAGCTTTGGTGTAAAGAAGGCTCGTAGATAAATCAGAGAAAGCAGTTTCTCCAGACCTGACAAAGAGGGATGCAAAATGAGGCGACACGCGTTTAAAATGAAACTCAAACCGGGTTTCGAAGAGGAGTACGAGAGGCGTCACGATGAAGTGTGGCCCGAATTGAAAAGGGTCTTGGAAAAAGCAGGAGTGAGGGATTATTCGATCTATCTCGATGCCGAGAGCCTGACCCTCTTTGCCTTTCAGCGGCTCGAGGATGATAACAAGGCGGAGGAGCTTCCACAGAACCCTATTGTCAAGAAATGGTGGAAATATATGGCTGAAATCATGGACACCAATCCGGATCAATCGCCTGTAACGACGACGCTGCGCGAAGTCTTTCACATGGATTAGGAGGCTGCCATGAAGCTTTATCTCATTCAGCATGCCAAAGCAAGAACCGAGGAAGAAGATCCGGAGCGGGGACTGACCGAAGAGGGTGTAAGCGAGGCTCAAATATGCTTTGCTTTCTTTTCGAGACAGAAACCCAAACCGCAGGTCATCTGGCACAGCGGAAAAAAAAGAGCGCTACAAAGCGCAGAGATCCTCAAGGATCGACTCGGCTACCAAGGCCCTGTTACCGAGCATCCTTCTCTCTCCCCCAACGACGATGCCAAGTTGATTGCCAAGGAGCTGGAGCGAAGCGAGATAGACACGGTCGTTGTGGGGCATATGCCCCATCTCGACAAGCTTGCCTCTTTTCTCCTGACGGGGGATGAAAACCGGGGAGTGATTCGGTTCAGAAATAGCGGCGTCGTGTGCCTGGAAAGGCAAGAATCTGCATGGAGAATCAGCTGGATGGCGACTCCGGATCTTGCCCTATGAAGAGCTCACTGCAGTTTCGAATCCGCGCTTGGGCGGAGCGGGTTTTGCTGCATCTCCACGATAATGAACAGCCCTTTACGCGAAGTGAAAGCCGTATCCGCATTCCAGATACGGTAAGCCGGGTGATTGTCAGAGCCCGCTGCAATGCGCACGGCTTCGGAGGCAGAGAGATTGTCGTCGAGCTCGAGCCGGGAAAGTTCGACTCCTACGAGGTGATCCATCGCTGAGAGCAGGATCCGATGCGCGATCGTCGGTTTGGGGCGAATCGGATGGATGCTCGAAAACGATCGCTTGAGAGAAAAGCCCTGCACCCACGCCGGAGCGATTCGAGATAACGAGGAGTGTCTGCTTGTAGGCGGATGTGACACGAACCCCAGGCGCTGCGAAGAGTTTTCCGACGCGTATGGGGGCGCGCCTGTCTACACAGAGCTCGCCGAGCTTATCAAAGAAACCTCCCCTGATATCCTGCATATCGCTACCCCGACCGAGACTCATTTCGACGTAATGCAAAAGGCTCTATCGTCTGAGATCAAACTTTTCGTCTGTGAAAAACCTCTGGTCGAGAATAGCCGAGCGGCCCTGGCGGTGGCGAACTGGCAGAGGCAGGGTCGCATGAGGATTCTGCTCAACCACGAGAGACGGTATTCGCGAGATTATTTACGGGCCAGGAGCAGGATTCGCGATAATTATTTTGGTGAGATCTTATCCGTGACCGGCTCTCTCTATATGGGCTGGAGCAGAGCAGTCAATACCGTTCTTCTCCACGATGGGACTCACCTTATCGATATCATTCAGTTTCTAACCGGCTCAGAGTTGAAGTTGCTTTCGGTTTATCCCTCCCGAAAGGGCAAGGCAGGCACTCTTGTCATAACAGCCTCTTCTGAGGCTATTCCTGTGACGCTGGAAATTGGGTCGCAACGGCATTATATTCAATTCGAACTGAACATAAACTTCGACAGTGGAAGGATTCGGATCGGAAACGGTCTCTACGAGGAGTATAGAGCTCGCCAAAGCCCCTTCTACGAGAAGATGAGATCCCTCAGGCGAACAGGCTCTCGAAGGCCGGAGATCACGGGCTACTTCAGCAACATGCTTGCCGATGCGGTTCGCTGTGTTCGCGATCGGAACCGAATGCCCCGATCTTCGGCCGAAGACGGTTTATCGGTGCTGAGGTTTATTGATGCCGTCGAACGGAAAGTGATGAGAGGAATTCGTGTCGGAATATAGCATTGTTTTGGAGATAGAAAATGAGATTATGGCGAGATTGCTCGAATCGGTGCTGATCGCGAGAGAGATACCCCATCACATGAGGTCTTACCACGATTCTGCTTATGCCGGGCTTTTTCAGCTGCAGAAGGGTTGGGGCCAGGTCGTAGCACCTCGAGCCTATGAGGATGAGATCCGAGAGGTATATGCCGATCTCAAAGCCGGATCCGATCTCACCGTCGGCGAGAAGGGCTGATACCGTGCGCCACGGCCACCTCTCCGCAAGCGCTGGAAATATTCGTTTGGCCTTTGTGCTGAATCTATCCTTTACAGTAATCGAAATCGCCGGCGGGCTCGCCACAAACAGCATGGCTATCCTATCGGATGCCCTTCATGACCTCGGTGACAGCTTCGCTTTGGGCTTGACTTGGTATTTGGAGAAAGTTTCTGCCAGGAGCCGCACTTCTTCTTTCAGCTATGGATACAGGCGATTCTCTCTTTTAGGAGCCCTTCTCAGTTCAGCTGTGTTGCTTTTCGGTTCTATCGTCATTCTGACGCGGTCGGTTCCCAGATTATTCGAGCCCGAGGCAGTGGATGCCTTAGGAATGCTGGGGCTTGCCCTTTTAGGGATTGTCGTAAATGGGATTGCTGTTTTGAAGCTGAGGAAGGGAACAAAACTCAGCGAAAGGGTTGTCACACTTCACCTTTTGGAGGACGTTCTTGGCTGGGCCGCTGTTCTCGTGGCAAGCGTCGTCATGATGTTTATATCTGTTCCGATATTGGATCCCATTCTTTCGATCGGGATCACTCTTTTTGTGCTTTTCAAACTGGTGGGTACGCTCAGGCAGACATTCAGAATTTTTCTTCAGTCCGTTCCGGAGGAGCTCGAAATGAACGACATCAGGGACTCCCTGATGTCTCTGGATGGAGTCGAAGATGTACACGATCTGCACATCTGGTCTTTGGATGGACACTACAACGTGTTAACCCTGCATCTAAAGATACCGGAAGGTGTCACTTGGAAGGAAGCAATCAAAACCAAAGCGCAGTGCCGCGAGATGCTAAGGAAAAAAAACATACGACACAGCACGATCGAGATCGAAATAGAGAACGAGGACTGCGAGTTGAGGGATTGTTAGGTTAGCGGATTGGGTCAGAGCGCAGTATCTCGCGATGACCGATGGCTTTGTTGACTGCGGACGCGAGGAATCTATCAGATAAAAAATCG
>CAZLRN010000065.1:0-10681 GCA_964561715.1 uncultured Spirochaetales bacterium | reverse complement strand
ATATGCCGATAATGCCATTAAATAGCCAACGATAATTTTATTGTGGAGGTTTTCCTATGCTGACGATAGACTTCATCCTAATGATTGCCGCTGGGGTGCTAACGGCATTCTATATCGTTTACTCGATCATCTTTCGATACACCACTCTTCGGAGCGTCAAGGTCATTACAAATCTGGTTGGCGTTGTGATTTCTCTCCCCCTGTTGGCCGTGTCCCTCTACGTGCTTTTTACAAAGTCCTTTGGTCCGGATGCCAATTTCTGGGCCGTAGGCATCTGCGGCCTCGTGCTGGGATTTTGGCTCAAGAGCCCATTCAGCGATATAAACGACTAGCCGTCTTTGAAGTCTTACTGGGATGGGCGATTCGAAGAGGGTGGGCTGATCTGGGGCGAAAACCCCAGCTCTACAGTCGAACAGGCCGTCGCGCTCTTTAGGCTACACGATGTGAAAGACGTGTTGGTGCCGGGAGCGGGTTACGGCAGGAACACAAGGGCTCTTAACGCCGCCGGATTAAGAACGATTGGAGTCGAGATCTCGCGCCGGGCAACCGAATTGGCAAAAGATTTCGACAGAGAAACAGCATTTTACAACGCCTCCTTTCTGGAAATACAGCTACCTCAAAACAGGTTCGATGGGATTTACTGTTACAACGTGCTCCACCTCTTTCGCAAACCTGAGCGCTTTCTTTTTATCGAGAGATGCAGAGGGTTGCTCAGAGAGGGGGGGATTGGCTATTTCACGGTTTTTGCCGAAGTCGAGCCATCATGCGGTCGGGGCGAGGAGGTTGAGTGGAACACCTATGAGAGCAAGCCGGGCCGCCCCGCCCACTATTTTACAGAGAAAGATCTGCGACAGCATTTCGAAGCCTTTGATATAATCAAGACAGATATTGTTTCGGAGCAAGAGAATCACGGAAAAGAGGGACACCATATCCACAGCCTGCGCACAATCTCAGTCAAGAAGCGTCCGATAGCATGAGGGCAACGGTCATCATGGCTATAGCCCACATGATGTCCGGCGCAAGCTGATCCTTGCAGGTGTCATAGAAGAGAAAATCGGTTCGTGCGGGAAACTCCTCGTCCGGCTCCCATAGGATGAGAGCAACGGGAAGCTGCGGTAGCGGCTGCAGACGCATCGAGGCGTCGCCAAAATCGAGCTCTGATCCGCCAAGGAATCTGCCCCTGGCAACGAATGCTCCCCGATCATGAGCGTACCTTTGAGTCAAACGTTCGAGGGGAAGGATGTGGGTGCCCCTGGAGTAGATCTGCCCTCCTGGAAGGCTGTTCGGTTTTACCAATCGCCCTAAGCAAGACACCTTTTTGGCCTGCAGGAGATACTCGAGGATGGCAAGGTGAGAATAGCTGGCGAGCTCGGTCACGATGTATGTGCCGAGTGGCGTAGGGCTCGATAGGTGCTTTTCAGAGGGGGAGACAAAGATCTCCTGACCGAATGAGCGGATCGAATAGCGAGCTAACGATGCATCGTAGGCTGCGTCGGTCCTTTCACAGACTTCATCCGGTTCAAGAGCTTTGAGATCCGTCCAGGCTCTCGAAACTCCTGTAGACATGGCCCATTGTGGATTCGAATCTTACGGGCGGTCAAGGGAAGTCAGAGCTTTTCAATCTGAGGCATTTTATTTATACTAACAGCATCGTCGGTTGCTGGCGCGTCAAGGAGGAGATCATGAAAGATGTAAAATCCGAGCTGGACAAAAAAAGGGCCCAGCTTGAAGAGCTCATAAGATCGCGGCCCAAGGCCAACTGCTCGTCAAAATATTCCTCAGACATCGATGTCAGACGCGAAAGAGAGATCGAGGATCTAGAAGCAGAGATTCAGGCCCTCGAATTACAACTCAAGGCTTAACGGTTCTCGCACTCGCCCCGGGTATAGGCATCGGGAAGGATTCGTTATATCATAGGATTTGGTGTTGAGGACTAGATAAGAGCCATACTGAAATTAATATTAATATTAATTTAGAAGGAGTAGGAAATGTCAATTCTCTGGTTTTTGCCTCCCCTTGTCATGCTCATTTTCATATTTTACTACAACTTCACGACAAAACGGGGTGTTTCCAGACCGGCGGAGTTTCTGAGATTGCTCATCGGTTTGATCCTGGCAGTCGCATCGATCTTGCTGTTCATCTGGGTTATTCTGTCTAAAGCCGAGACCGGGGCAATCATCGTCGTCGCCGCGACGATGGGATCCACATTGACTTTTTTACTCAAAGATCCTGGTTCAAATCTCAGACAGATATAGATGCCTGAAATCCTTGATTCGATTTAAAACTTGAACTCACAGGGATCCAGACGCTATATCGATCGCTCCGAACGGACAGACCTGAACACACTTTCCACAGCCTACACACATCTTTACTGAGAGGAGCATAGGGGATTCGGCGGGATCCTCCTGCTCCAGAAGTTTATGAGTGCAGGCCTGTGCGGCTAGGCATCCATCCGTCCCACACTGCTGGGGATTGCACCGTTCGTAATCTACACGTGCCCACTTGTTCAGGTTCCTTCTCCCTATATCTGATTAAAATAATCAATAACTGGGAATGCGGGCAAATGCGAGTGTGAGATTCTTTCTATACGTTCATGAGCGGCACGAGTATCTGGCCCTTCGATTCGGCAGGCAATCCTGCGCTGTTAGCCTCGTCGGTGTCGATATGCATTTCCAGGGCCGAGGTCTCTGTTGCTCGGATAAGAACACCCTCACAGATCGTGGATCGGTCGCCGACCAGCCTTACGCTCACCTTTTCGCCATTCTGAATACCCATGGAGTCCGACTCTGAAGGAAGCATGTGGATATGCCGGAGCGCCCGAATGACTCCCCGTTCGGTTGTAATCTCTCCCGCAGGTCCAGAGATCTGGATCCCTGGGGTTCCCTCCAGCTTGCCGGATTCTCTAACAGGAACCTTGATACCCAGGATGAACTGATCCGTTCCCGAAATTTCCACTTGGGTTTCTCCCCGTTCCGGTCCGAGCACCCTGACTCGATCGATTTCGCCCTTGGGCCCGGTTATTTTGACTGTTTCGTAGGCGGCGAACTGACCAGGCTGCACCAATTCTTTGAAAGGCTTCAGCGTATGTTGCGGACCGAAAAGGGCGGCGACGTGATCGTTGCTCAAGTGAATGTGTCGATTGGATACGTGAACAACGACTTCGTGAACCTGCGTCGCAGCATCCGTACCGGACAGGAGATCATCGGAGAAGCGCGAGCGGCAAGCAGATTTTGGATTCGACTGAACGATGCGAATGGACCGTGCGAGGGTATGCCGCACCAGCTCACCGTAGTCTTCGCGGTATCTCTGCAGGCACTCAAGTATTCTTCCATGGTCACTTACATAGCGGGGAGGAATTTCGTTGAGGGTAACGGCAAATACGTTGCTCCAGCACTGGCTGCAGCGGCAGCTCCCGGATGCTTCCATCACGGAATCGATCATTTCGTTGACAACCAGCACCATAACGTTGAAGGGGATAAAGGTAGAGTCCACCTGCTGTCTCATTAGACCGTTCTTTTCGAGCAACGTCAGTTGAGAGGCTATTCGGACCTGTTCGGGAGAGCAGTAGCCTGCATCGAGAACCAGCTCCTCCGTGGGCAGGGGGCTATCCTGATGCTCTTTGAGCAGATTCCTTAGCTGCTCATCGGTCACATAACCGAGAGAAACGAGCATATCGCTGATTTCGATTTGGTCGATCAGCTCATCCTTCTGGTTTTTGAGAGCGGCGTTGACCTGGCTGGGATCCGTCCGCCCCAGGCGAATGCACAATTCGCCGAACTTAGAATGAACGTTGGCCTGAGCGTCTCGCTGCTGCAGCTCGAGCAGGGCAGGTATCTGATCGGCTCTGAGGGAGCCCTGCTCGATGAGCCTCTCGCCCAGGGGCTTGTTCTTGCTTTCTATGCTCTCACCCATTTGTTTCCCCTAGAAGGATCATCATACTAGGATGCATTCGAAAAGTCTATTTCCTGCGGGAGCGCCCATGTGAGCAACTGGACGTAGATCTCCCATGAGCTTTGGCCGTAGCCCCCAGCCATGAGGTAGGCTCGAGGAATCTCTCTCTCTTTTAAAAATGTGTAGACCATGCGGTCCCGTTCCCCCAGATGTTCCTTCGTCAATCTGATGCAGGCTGTAGAGGGCAGCTCGTCCTTTTCATAGGGATCGACACCGGAGACAACGACAGCGACATCCGGTTTTGGGTACTGGGAAAGCTTGGCCAATCCCTCTCCGAGACGCCGATTGTAGAGCTCCTCCTCTCCTGAGTCGATAGGAATATCGATATCACTCGGAGTATAGGAGAGGTTGAAGCGCCCCATCTCATCGTACTCCTCTCCGTTGAGAGGCCAGCCTTTGGCCATATGAATGCTCAATGTGATGACGGAAGGATCATCCAACGTAAGAGCTGCGGTTCCGTCCCCTTTGTGGGCGTCGAGATCTATAATCCAGACATTCTTGACGAGCTCCTCGGCCTGAAGCTTTCTGACGGCTACTACGATTCCGTTGATGATACAGAAGCCATTGCCAAAGTCGCGCTGGCCGTGATGGGATCCCCCTCCAAAGTAAAAGCAGAAACCTTCGCTCAAGGCGATCTTGTAGCATTCATAGGTTCCGGTTGCAGATTCGATGGCACGATCGACCAGATCTTGGAGTGGAAGCTTGGCCATCTCTGGTTTGTAGCGATCCGTAAAACCATTCTCGTCTATAAGCTCGTAGGTTTTCATAATCTCCCGCTCCCCGTCGGGAGAGAACAGCCGATCGATGTAGTCCCTAGAATGGACCCTCAAGAGATCGGCTTTGGTGAGTCTCGGTTCCTTGCTTTCCCGATACCACTTGTCGATATGCTGTCCCAGAATCGGATGAGACACGAGGGATTCGAGGGTTTTAGAAGCCTTGTTATGGGCAACGGGAATATCGATACCGTAGTCGCGAACGCTTATTCTGCGGCCCTTTCTGAGCAGTACCATGGTGTGACGCAATGTAGCTTTTCGCCGTGATTTTGTAAAGCTGTTGCCCCAACAGCAGCTGTTGCCCCCAACGGCAGCTGTCGTCTTCGACAGCAGCTGTCGTCTTCGACAGCAGCTGTCCTCAACCATAGGTCTTGTAGTTTACGGGACCCTGTGCTACGTTTCATTGCCATGCATCTGATAGAGGTTCGGATCAATTCAGAGCTCTATCCTACGAGAGAGATCTATCCGTTCAATCTCGATATCTTCAATACAACGGTTCGATTGCAATTTACGACAGCAGTCACTTTTTTTGTCGGTGAGAACGGCACGGGCAAATCGACTCTGTTACAAGGCATCGCGCGGAGATGTGGAATTCATATCTGGAAAGGCTTAGGAAGAACCCGCTACGAGAACAACTCCTTCGAAGAGGCGCTTCAGCGTTATCTTGAAATCACTTGGGGCGATGGCGAGGTCGCGGGGGTAGGGGCTTTCTACGCTTCGGAAATCTTCAGAAACTTCGCCCAGATTCTTGATGAATGGGCGGCCTCTGATCCGGGGGTACTCCAATATTTCGGAAACAGATCTCTTATGACCCAATCCCACGGCCAGAGTCATATGTCCTTTTTTGAGAACCGGTTCAAGCTTAGAGGACTGTACCTGCTGGACGAGCCGGAGAACGCCCTGTCGCCTAATAGCCGGCTGCATCTACTTAATGTGATGCGGGAGGTTTGTCGAGGGGGAGAGGTCCAGTTCATAATGGCCACCCATTCTCCGATTCTTTTAGCCTATCCAGGGGCGACCATCTACAGCTTTGACGATTCGCCTATCAAGAGCATCGATTACGAGGATACTGATCACTTTAAAATCTATCGAGATTTCCTCAGCGAGCGTTCCGGATACCTTGATAGCCTGGGCTGATCGCGGCCGGCCTGGTCTGACGGACATTTGGGAGGCACTGCATGAATAACGGATAAAGGAGTAAGAGATGAAAAAGATGGCACTTATAGGGGTTCTCATTTTTCTTGGCAGCGCTTTTGTGTTTGCTCAGGATGTGGGCTTTTTCGGCGAAAGGGAAATGAAGGATTACTGCGAACGCATCGTAAATCATATTCAAAGAGGCGAAGTGGAATCGGCTTTCGAGCTGATGAAATCTCAGTGGCTCTTCGATCCAGCGGAGATCGATTCGGCGAAGGAAAAGACGGTGAGTCAACTGGCGGGATTGCCGCCCCGGTTTGGCAGTTCGATGGCCGTAGCGGAGGTGGGAGTAGAGCGTGTGGGTGATTTTTTGATTCGCTATACCTATGTGGTCAAATACGAGAGACACCTGCTGCGGTGGCTTTTTACTTTCTACAGAGCGCATGGCAGTTGGATTCTGAATGCGTTTTGGTGGGATGACGATGTGAGTGAGCTTTTCAATAGGTGATCTTATAAGGGTTCAGCCCAACAACGTCCCGAGGGTAGGAGAATGGGGTTGCTCTCCATCAGCTCGGCTCCCCTAGCGGGCTTTCTAGGTCGGAAGTACTACGATCTCGAAGCCACCCTTTATGTAATGACTATGCTCGCCAAAGAGAATGTGGTGGATGGCTATGAGTTCCAGCTTCTGGCCGAGTGGAATAGCCATTATCCCCCCATCTGCGTTGATACAAAGTATGATAGAAAACTGGAGTGGCAGCTCAGCAGGAAGCACAGCGTGACGGAAATTGCCCGTAGCATCAATAACCTGAATCTGAATATCATTTCGGTGCATGCTAACCGGGATGTGGGCGTATGCCTCTGTTCCGGAGACGAAGATCTAGTGGTGCGGGGAAAAGAGCTTATCGAGAATGCCCTGTCTCTGGCCAAACTGGTACATGCTCGAATGTGCGTTTTTCATCTGTGGGATACCTGGATCGAGGATATAGACTATAGCTCTCTCGAGAAGCTCTTCAAATCCTGTGTGCGATCCTACTCGAGAATCAAGGCTACGGTCGAAAATATACCGACCTTCGGTGAAGGACGATCACCTCTGTCGGTTATCAAGGATTACGATTGGATCACTCTCGATACAAAGTGGGCGATGAAGTACAGCGAACTGGAGTCCTACCGCATCATTCGAAAGAAAATAGCTAACGTACACCTTCGAGGAGAGTATAGAAGGGGGAAGTGGCTCTTCGACGGCTCGTCCAGGCTATTCGAACAGATCAGGCAGACGATCAGAAAAGTATTGAGGTTCTCGGCTTTGCTCACAGTCGAACCTTCAATGGAGCTGGCGGAGGTCAAATGGCATGATCTCGTGGAGGGCATTTCCCTATTGAGAATCAACAGCAACCGGGGAGTCGCTAGATGAGAACGATAGGTCTTTTGGGGGGAATGAGCTGGGAGTCTACCCTCGAGTACTACAGAATCATTAACGAAGTGGTTCAGCATCGCTTGGGAGGACTGCACTCGGCGGAGTGCATTCTCTACTCTTTGGATTTCGAAGTTATCGAGGAGCTACAGCACGCAGAGCAGTGGAATCGTCTGGAGTCGATCCTAGTCGATGGCGCCGTCAAGCTCGAAAAAGCGGGCGCCGAGATTCTCCTGATATGCAGCAACACCATGCATCTCATTGCCGAAGGGGTAGAGAAAGGAATTGATATCCCCCTGCTCCATATTGCCGACAGCGCTGCAGATCGAATAAAGGCTGAAAGATTGCGTAGGATCGGGCTTTTGGGAACCAAATTTACGATGGAGAGAGAGTTCTACAGAGATCGACTCAAATCGAAACACGGTTTGGAGGTTATGATTCCGCTTGAGTCGGAACGAGAGAAGATTCATGAGGTTATCTATCAGGAGCTTTGTGTAGGGCGGATCGAGCAAGACTCTCGCGATGCATTCAGACACATCATCAGCGGTATGGTAAAGAAGGGAGCGGAGGGCATTGTGCTCGGATGCACGGAGATTCCGCTCCTCTTGAAGCAATCGGATATCAGCGTTCCGCTTGTTGACACAACTCGCCTCCACGCCGAGGCAGCTGTGGATTTTGCGCTCAGTGGCCCTTAACTGCAGTTTCGAAGCCACCAGCACAGCCGGCGGCTTCGAAACTGCTTGGTAAAAGCCACCTGCAACGCAGGTGGCTTTTACAGCATAGCAATTTCAACTCAGATCGGTTTCGGTGAGCCGAAATTGCACAAGGGGATGCATGCTTAGAGAAACCATAGCCTACAGAAAGAGGCTTGCCGACGGTTTTATTCTGAGGTCCGTTTCTTCGCGCTCAGATCTGAGCAAGGTGTCCCGGCTCAACGCCGAGGTCCACGGCTCAGGAGTCGGCAACTTGAGCCGAACCCTTCTGCTGGATCATCCGGCTACCCGGGCTGAACATTGGCTGTTCGTCGAAGAAGCGAAAACGGGGAACGCTGTGTCCACCCTCTGTCTCATCCCTTGGCAGGTACGTTTTGGCGAAGTCGAGCTCAAAGCTGGGGAGATGGGGATCGTTGCTACGAGGGAGGCTTTTCGAAATAGAGGGTTGATTCGATGCCAGGTGGAAAGATTCAATGAGCTTCTGGTATCCGGGGGCTACGACTTGAGTCACATTCAGGGCATCCCCTACTTCTACCGCCAGTTCGGCTATGAGTATGCCATTCCCCTGGAGCCGCGATGGAGAATCGACCTGGACAACATAGCTGATGCCGAGAAAAAGACCGGATTGAGATTGCGCAGGGCTGATCGCGCCGACATACCCGAGTTGATGAAAACCTCAAGAGAGTCAAATCAACGGCTAACGGTAAAGGCACAGAGAGACGAGGGCGTTTGGACCTACCTGCTCGGGCCCTCAATGAAAACTGAAATGTCGGCGGACACATGGGTTGTCGAAGACAACTCTGGTGAGCTTCTCAGCTACTTTCGCATTTCCCATCATGGCTTCAACAAGGGGTTGATCGTGAGCGAAGCTGGGGATATGAAACCTGCCCTTTGCCATGCCGTGCTTTCAAAGCTCAAAGGCATCGCCCTGCGCAAGAAGAAACCCTACATACGGCTGAATCTGCCCGATAGCTGCGATCTCGTCAAAGCCTCCCGGGCTCTCGGAGCTTACAATCCGCGTTCCTGGGCGTGGCAGATACGAATAGTGAGCCTTCAAGGATTTCTCGAGAAGCTGGCTCCGGTTTTCGAGAAGAGACTGGCGCTGAGCTCCTTTGCCAGGTTGACCGAGACAATTTGCCTAAACCTTTACAGGCAGGCTTTTGAGCTTGAGTTCGTCAAGGGCCGATGCAACGGGGTAAAAAACGTGGGCTTTCGGGAAAGGTCCGGGATCTGTCTTCCCCCATCTCTTTTGGTGCCACTGCTCTTTGGATACAGGACTCCGGATGAGCTTTATCTTCGGGAGCACGACTTCCTACTGGAGTCCCGATGGCGCCTCCTCATGCAGGCTCTCTTCCCGCCCATCGAGGCATTTTTGTATACCATTTACTGAATCAGGAGGCAGCAATTCAAGCGGCTATGGTGAGGGGAGATTTTTTCCGGGGAGTAAGAACGGCCATACCGATTCTCATCGGCTACTTCCCCGCGGCAATGACCTATGGGCTTATCGCCAAAAACATGGATATCGATCTTCTGCATACTTGTCTGATGTCCATTATGGTTTTTGCCGGGGCCAGTCAGTTTATGGCTCTCAATCTCATCAAAAGCGGGATCGCGACGGGTGAGATCATCATCGCTACGCTATTGATGAACTTCAGGCATTTCCTAATGAGCGCCTCTCTCTCATCGAAGCTCGAGCACAAGCCCCGGTTTCTGCCGATTATGGCCTTCGGGATTACAGACGAGACCTTTGCCATCGCTTCGACGAGAGAGCATGAGCTTTCTGGCGGCTTTCTCATCGGGCTCGAATTCGTAGCCTATCTGAGCTGGAATGCAGGAACCGCTGTAGGTCATACCCTGGGGCGCGTGCTTCCCCATGCGATTCAGCGGAGCCTCGGCATCGCCCTGTATGCCCTCTTTATTGCGATTCTGGTGCCGGCAGCTAAGCGCTCCGTCCGGGCTGCCGTCATCGCACTTTTGGCTGCGGGTTTTCATGTCCTGGCGAGCGGGCTCGAAATCGTCTCGTCTGGCTGGAATATCATCATCGCCATACTTGCTGGTGCTGCGATTGGATCATTGGTCTTCAATGAATCAGCCGTCGGCGAATCGGAGGGGGCTGATTCATGAGCTTTTTTCTGCTTGTTCTGGGCATGACGGCGGTGACATATCTTCCCAGGCTCCTGCCCCTGACGGTACTGCAGGGCCGAAGTTTGGGCAGAAGGATCAGCCTCTTTCTCTCGTACATTCCCTATGCCGCCATTGGTGCCCTCGTCATACCCGGTGGATTGAATGCTATCGAGGGAAATCTGATCGCATCGGTGGTAGGGCTGGTTGCTGCGCTTCTTTCGGCGTGGTTCTTCAAGAGCTTTCTGCTAACGATCGTTGTTTCTATTCTTTCGGTGTACGGCTACTTTCTGCTCTTCCCTTAGTCAGGCCGGCAGGACGCTTCAAGCTGTAGATCGTCTTTGGCTTCATACCTCACTGTCGTCTTCTCTTAGCTCGACAACCTCGATGGTGCCCTGCTCCCAGGGTTTGTTTTTGATGATCTGTTTTGGTCCGTAGAACCCCCTCTTTATCCGGGTCAGGGAATAGACCAGGGTTCGCGGAGCTAAAAATGTTCCGGGATCCGAGACGCAGCTGCATCCCACCTGGCAGTAATCTCCCACTATCATTCCCAGCTTCCGCATGCCGGTGTCGTAGGA
>CAZLRN010000064.1:0-14313 GCA_964561715.1 uncultured Spirochaetales bacterium | reverse complement strand
GAACAGAGCTGAGAGATCGGGTCAAATGGGCAATGGAGGTTGTAGGTCTCGACTTCGAATCATTCAAGGATCGCTCGACTTTCACGCTCAGCGGGGGTGAGCGGCGAAAGGCGGGGTTGGCTGGAGTCATCTCCTTGAATCCTCAAATCCTTCTCCTCGATGAGCCTACAGCCGGACTGGATCCCATAACCAGAGCAGACCTTCTCCAGCGACTCATCAACCTCAACCGGGATGGAATGACCTTGATTATGGCGACTCACAACATTAACGAAGTGGCGATACTTGCCCGGCGAATCATCGTCTTGGATCGAGGAACCGTTGCCCTCAAAGGAGGCGCGAAGAATGTGCTCTCCCAGGCAGAACGTTTACGCCATCTGGATCTAGAAGCGCCTGCGCCGGTGCTCTTGATGGAGGCCCTCACAAACCGGGGAATAGAGATGCCGCGTGAGATGATCATTGAGAGCGAAGCCGAGGCTGCCGTTCTCGAAGCGGCTATGAGTCAAAAGGATCAGGCAGGATGAGTGATTTCGAATTCTCAGCTTCCATCACCATCGGTCAGTACATCCCGACAGGCAGCGTGCTGCACCACCTCGACCCCCGTTCAAAGCTACTGGTGGTCGTTCTCCTTCTGATTGGATTCATTATAAACAGCAGCCTCGTCTGCATGTTCGGCGTATTGATCCTATTAGCGGGGTGCTTTGTTCTTGCCAAGATCCCCTTCTCCTATGCTCTACGTGGCCTACGTCACGCCCTACCCCTGCTCGCCTTTTTGGCGCTACTACAAATCTTAGTCATTCCGGCAAACGATACCGGAATCATACTGGCCAGATTCTGGATCGTCGTGGTTAGCCTTAGAGATCTGAAGATGGCTTGCCTTATTATGGCGCGATTCGCCGTGCTTATCCTTCTGATCAGCCTTTTCTCACTTGTGACCAGTACGAGGGAGCTGACCCACGGTACAGAGCGGCTCTTCAAGCCCCTCGAACGAATCGGTTTTCCGGCGCATGAAATTGCCCTGATCATGACCATCGCGATGAGATTCATCCCCATCCTTGCAATCGAGGCGGAGCACATCGCCAAAGCACAGGCCTCCAGAGGAGCTGACTTCGGAAACCGGAGAGGGGGAGTATTGGCTCTTCTGAGCATCTTTAAAAGGATCCGGAGGATACTACCTATCATCCTACCGCTCTTTCTGGCTTCTCTCAGACGCGCAGAAATTCTTGTTCTGGCCATGGAGGCGCGATGCTACACCGGGGGCAAGGGTCGCACCCATTTGGTTCGTTTCGATGCGAGCTGGCGTGACCCTGTAATCACAATCATCGCGGCTATGCTAGTAGGCTTGCTGCTGTATCTCAATACTCTCAACCTGGACCGGCAACTGTTTAACTGGATTGTCGGCTAGTAATATTGGTAAAGGAGCAAAAAGATGACTAAGCTACCGTTGAGAAAAATCGTAATAGCCGGCGTGATGAGCGCCATCGCCATCTTTCTCGGTGCCACTCATCTGGGATTTATTCCGTGGGTCACCGGTATCTCTATTACAATCATGACCGTGCCGGTAATCATCGGTGCTGTCCTGGAAGGGCCAGTAGTGGGTCTAGTGGTGGGGTTTCTCTTTGGTTTGTTCAGCCTTATTCAGGCGGCCATCGCGCCTCAGGGGCCCGGAGATGCGATCTTCGTGAATCCTCTCATTTCCATCCTCCCTAGGCTGTTTATAGGGCCGGTGGCGTGGCTGGTCTTCGGCTCCCTGAAAAAGAAAAATTACCCATTTTCTCTGGTCCTGTCCGGAATTGCCGGGAGTCTGACAAATACGATACTGGTATTGGCGATGCTTGGGATTCTTGGATTCGCACCCTGGCCCTTTATAGGCACCGTGGCTCTGACCAACGGTCTGCCCGAAGCGGCGGCGGCGGCGATCATCACCCTGGCGGTAGTTGCAGCGTGGCAGAGGAGTGAATACGGTCCCCGTGGATCGAAATTGGAATAATGAGGAAAGCAGCAGATGCTATTGGCAATCGATATTGGCAATTCAAATGTTACCTTCGGGATTCATGATGGCAGTGAATGGATCAACCATAAAAGAATTCGTACCGTGAACAACAAGACCTCTGATGAGTATCTTGTGCTTTTCAGGGATCTGCTCTCGCAAAACGACTTCGAGGCGAAAAACATCGAGCATGCGATTTTCTGCAGTGTTGTTCCGCATCTAACGGTTACCTTTCAGAACATGATCATGGAGCTCATAGGAGAGCTTCCACTTGTTGTCGAACCCGGCATCAGAACAGGAATTCGAATTCGCACGGACAATCCGGTGGAGGTAGGATCGGACTTGGTCGCCAACGCGGTGGCAGCCTATGAGAAAAATCACTCCAACAGCCTGATCGTCGATTTTGGGACCGCCCTCACCTTTACGGCAGTGGCAGCACCGGGAGACTTACTGGGAGTGGTGATTGCCCCCGGACTTCGGTCGGCTATCCGAGCCCTCGTAGAAAACACGGCACAGCTGCCAAGCGTGCAATTGATTCCTCCTCCAGCAGCGATTGGAAAGAATACGATTCACTCCATTCAGTCGGGAGTGATATTCGGTTATGTGGGACTGATCGAGGCAATCATCCGGCGGATGAAAAAGGAGCTGCCCTCGGGGCCCGTCGACGTGATAGCTACCGGTGGTCAGGCAAAGATTCTCGCTCCGCTTACCGCACAATTCACCCTGGTTGATCCTCTGCTTACCCTCGAAGGACTGAGAATCATCGCGGAGCGAAACAGGTAAGCTTTCGAGGTCTCCGACTCCTATAACGCCCCTAGAGCTTTGTCATAATCAGGCTCCTGCGCTATCTCGGGAACCTGTTCGGTATAGAGCACTTTGTTGTTCTCATCGAGAACGACGATCGATCTAGCAAGAAGACCCGCAAATGGACCATCGATTATCTCAACCCCGTAGTCTTTGCCAAAGCTCAAATCCCGAAGGCTGGAGAGCGTTTCGACGTTTTTGACGCCCTGTGCGTTGCAGAATCGCTCCTGTGCAAAGGGGAGGTCCCTGCTGATCGTCAAAACCACTGTGTTTTGCAGTTTGCCAACTTCCTTATTGAATTTTTTGGCCGAGTCAGCGCAGATGCCGGTATCGAGACTGACAACAATGTTGAGTATCTTCTTCTTCCCCGACCAGTTTGAAAGCGAACGATCTGCCATATCGGAAGCCGTTAGTCGGAAATCTGGGGCTGTCGACCCGACTGCTGGGAGCTCTCCGATTGTATGAATAGGTTTGCCTTCCAGTGTGATTTCTGCCATGTTTTCCGTTTTCCCCCTAAGGAAAATTAATATCGAAACTCGCGACATTCAAGAATAATGTCAGGCTTCCAGAAGGCGTGAAAAACTATCTAAGCTCAGGAGTTTCCCATCCTGATAGACTATGACCGCATTACCGTACTCTCGTGCGAGAGCGAATGCCGTTGCGACTCTTTCGAGGGCTGAGCCGAGATCGGTGCAATCCTCCACTTGAGCCACACCCAGAGAAAGGGTTCCTCGTTTCTCCCCGCTCGCTTCGCTGGACGAAATACCGAGCGGAACTGCTTTGATATGTTCCTCTTGCAGAGCCCTCAGATTCTCGGCCAATTTAGCCCCTGCAAGACAGTTCTCCTGTAATACTATATAGATCTCATTCTCCTGCAACCGAATTGCCAGCATATTGGCGTTTTTATGTGATCGCGATCTGGATTCTCCGAGAATGGCAGCGGATATCTCTTTGAGAATTTGCTCACCTGCAGGCGTATTTCTCAACTCCGCCCACCCGTCGATGCCCAGCTCTATAAATGACACGAATCCTTCGTTTCTCAAATCCTCGAACTGCTCCGAAAAGTCATCTTGCCAAAATTCGCTATTCAAAAGCCCAGTCTGCATATCGATGGTATAGTCGTGCTCCAGGCTCTCGGCACGATCCGAACCTCCTGCAGTCGCTGATTCGAGCTCACGATTTGTCTCTCTCCAAATGCGGCGCTCATCCTCTTGGGCATAGTATATCTTTCCCTCGGTGCCGCGATAGGGGCTTTCTCTCTCGTTGAGCAGATAGTAGTACAGGTCAACGATTTTGAAGAGAATCTCAAAAAACACAGCCTGGGCTTTTTTTCTCACCGAAGCCAAGGGTTTTCTGTATCGACGCTTCAGATAGTTGCTCAGATGTTGAATTGTGGGTTTGAATTCGTTAAGCTCAAAATCGATTGCACCCCGATCTGTGAAAGCGCTGTAAAACTTGATCGCCTCTGGCTCCCGACGTCGAATAGCGACCAAGTCCAGTTTCTCGGCAAGCTCCGACATGAGATCGAAGAGCTCTTCGGCGAGCTTATAGAGTCTCACCGATGAAAACCGCACCTGATTGTCCGAGCCAACGAGTGCGACTTCATAGTGCCTCAAGGCCAGGTTGCGTATTTGGCCGAGATTTTCCTCAAGCTTTTTCTTGAGATGAGAATTTCTGGGAGCTTCTCCCTCTGTCGGCACAACACCCCGCATGTATTCTCCCAATTCCTTGAGATATACATCAAAGAGATTAGGATATATACGCTGCCATTCCACGACCAACTCGCTCAAGTTCGCTTTGAACTCTCCATCTTTCTTCAATACCTCATCGATCCCGTAGGCGTCGATCGAGGAAATCATGTTGTCGATGATGCGGTGGAGGATCATGATTTGACCCATGGGATCAAAACGGGATACCTGACTGATCCCACTGGGGAAAGTGATATCCCGGTTGAAGACTTTCAGATCAAAGTGAGAAAGCATGTGAGGCCATTTTTCGAGCTCTTCTATTTTTGATCCGGGGAAAACCCGGCCCAGTATCTTGAGCACCTCTCCAAACTTGTCACCAAAACTAGGCAGATCCTCTGCGTTCTCCACTTCCACCTGATCCGAGATCTCAGCTCCTGCTACAGCGCGGGCTGTATCGGCCCTGGCCTTGCCTCGCTGCCATCCCTTGTACTGACGATGAGACAGCCTGTTCTCCTCTGTCATGCCTACAAAATCATATACCATGATCCTGTTCTCCCGCCTTGCCAGCTCTTCCTCGGGAAAGTAGGTTCCGAGAGCTTTCAAGAGAACGGGAAACAACTGATGTCGGAACTCAGTCAGATTGGAAAATGCGATCTGAAGCCGGCTGACAGCTACCTCTATCTGCATCCTCGCATCAGCGCCAGTGGAGTAAGCTCGATTCACCTCTGCGATCGTTCGGAACAGGTCATCCATTCTCCTCGGGTCGAGGCGATCGGTGAGCATGCTCAGTCTGTAGACGTGTTTCACCGTCCTGCCGAGGGATTTCACTTCTACCCTCTCTCCGCTAACCAGCATAGCACGCAGATAGTCCAGCGATCCCATCAAGGTCTCGTCATGCTCAGTAAAGAGGTTGAGAAACTCATAGACGAAGCGATCCCTCTTTCGCAGATGACTTTCCACCCTGGGTCTGTTATCGGTCAAGGATTGGCTGACATCGGACAAGCTGACCTGCTTGTACTGGCCGAGGAGAAAGCGACTCGAAAAGTAGAGAGCATCCAGGTTGTCGACGAGACAATAGGCAGCCGGATTGTCTATCTTGTACCCTTTGCCCAGAACGAGAAGCTTCATGAGACTCCGGCTTACCCGATCTGGTATGCCGGAAAACAAGACCGTCAGGGCACTTAGAAGCCGCTCATAGAATCCGGTGACCCTAAACCGCTTTCGGTAAGCGTAGGCATCGATACGGCGCCTCAGTCTCAGCGAAATAGGTTTGAAAACATCCTCAGCTCTCCTTTGCTGTTGAGCATCATCTTCTACGGCTAAGGAGAAGGGGGAATCTGTTTTCTGCTCCGATGATCCCAGATCGGGCTCGTCCAGCTTTCTCTTTCGTCTCCGTTCGATATTATATTTCGCTTCGAGGTTTCGTCGCCATCGGTCACGCCATTTTTTGCGCTCATCGACCCCATAGCCACGATTGAGGAGCTCTTGCAGGAGCTTTTCGTCAGTTTTCCTTCTGTACATAGCTACCAGGGCCCATGAGTCACTTGGTTGCGCCCCATTACCTTTGATTTGTAGAGTCTGCCGTCGGCTATGGATATCAGTCCATCGAGGCTTTCGAGTTTCTTGAGCAATTCCTTGATATGGTTCCGCTTCTCGTCTGCATCCGGCTCTCTACTGAAAAGAGACTTGAGGCTCGATGTCAGCCTCTGCGCTTCTTCCAGATCGGTCAGCTTCAGTTTCAAAGCGCCAGCTTTTTTGCCGTTGACAAGAATCCGAATAGCCCCACCCTCCAAAAGAACCTGATAACCAACGCCCTGGAGGTATCGGGAGTTTTCCCCAAACGACGCCACACCGCAGCTTATTGTGAATCGTATTCTTTTGTCCTCAAAGGGCACTTCCAGCTTCTCGACTGTCTTCCTGATCCGCTCGGCGATTTTGACAGCTCCATTCATTCCGGTCTCAGGCAGCAGAAGAATAAACTCCTCACCACCGTAGCGACCCAGAACATCAACTTCGCGTATCAGGCCTCGAAACACATCTGCAAGAGCTTGCAGAACACGGTCGCCCGCCTCATGACCGTATGTATCGTTGACGTCTTTGAAAAAATCAATATCCATCATGACGACTGAGAACTTCTTGCCGTAGCGTTTGGATATCTTGAAAAGCTCCTCGGCCCGCCCAAGAAAATATCGCCTGTTATTGAGGCCGGTGAGTTCATCTTTTGTCGCAAGCTCACGCTCTCTCTGGTAGAGAAGCTCATCTTTGATCTGTCCCGAAAGCAGGTTTACAAAATCGTATACCATATACTTATCTTCGGTAGTGATCGTGTCAGCGGCACTGATGGCCAGTATCCCCAGGATTTCTCTCTGTCTTCGGAAATCGCCTTTTATAGGAGCGCACAGAAAAGCCCTGTAAAGCTCCCCCAGCTTCTTCTGTCCCCCAAAGTGTGCTTCGGTATCCGTTTCCGCTCTCGATTCTTCGCTGGGAGGGATGCTTATCTCCTCCCCCGTCCCATAGACGTGCTGGGCTGCATCCTGGATGTGCTCGAGCTGAGCCTTTTGAAGGCGTCCATGGGAAGAAACGACAGAAAGCTGATCGGGGATTTCTGGATCGGGCATGAATATCAGAATTTTATCGGCATTTATAAATCGAGAGAGCTGTGCGGTAATTGTATCGAGCTTCTCTGTAATATGGCCCATGGGGAGCTTGTACAGATCCATATCGAGAGTATGAAAAATCTCATTTCTCTTTCTAATCTTTTCCCTGGTAGCCTCGAGGCGAATCTCCTTTATGATTGCCGACACGGTATTAACTACGAGCTCTCTCGACTGAGGATCGATCCTGATTCTATCTCCCGATTCGATACCGCAGAGTAAACCTACTTCGGGAATTTTTACGGCGCTGATTCTCTCTCCATGCACGAGTGGAGTTCGAGTTTCGATCGTGCTCAGTACGCTTTTCAGCTCAGAAGCAGATTCTGCGAACCGGATATCCTCAAAAACCTGACTCAACCCCTCGACATATGCGATTTTTTCATTGATGTCATGAAAAAAGGTAGTCAGAGGATTGCGGGAATCGGCCGGTAGAAAAGAAATCCTGCTAATCAGAGAGGCGTAATCCTTTTCGTTCTTTTTCCTCTTCCATCGTATCTTTGCAAAGACAAACTTGCCGTCTCTCTTAACCAAGATCATTCCGTTCCTGATTCCGTAGCTTTTCTCGAAAAAATCCAGGATTAGGTCATAAACTTCGCTTTCCGTGCGACAGAGGAGAAGCCGATCGCTGAAGTCAGCCCTCCCTTTGTCCAAATCAGCTCTGAGCTTGAGTTCCTCCATATAGTGCTGCCGCTCGATTTCCAGAGTCATCGTGTTGGTGAGAATCTGTATCATTCCCACTTCTTCGGAGCTAAAATCCCTATCTGACTCCTTTGCGAGAAACAGGATACCGAGAAGCTGGTTTGGAGCGCTGTAGAGGGGCGCGAGCAGCAGATTTCCTTTCGATTCGGCTACACGTGAAAGAAACTTCTGTAGTTTTTTTTGCTCTTCCAGCTCGGATACCCATCGCTCCAAAGTGCCCGTCCCAATGACTTTGGGGGCTTTGTAGCTCTCGAATAGCGCCAGTTTCGCTTCCTCGCCAGCAGGGGTATGCGAACCGAGAAGCAGGAAGGTCCCTGCAAACTCCATTTTTTGCTGAATCCGCCGGGCCACCTCCTCGGGATCCGCCACATCGCCGAGAAGTTTGTTCACTGTCAAAGTGAGCTCGAGATATCTGGTTCGGAGGGCAACAGTTTGCTCCAGCCTTGTTCTCTCGGTTATGATGTGAGATCTCACATAATAGTAGGCTTGCTCCGGCAGACTCTGCACAGAAGATTCCAGGTACGCATAAGATCCATCGGCGCAGGTGTACCGATACACCACATTGTTGAAACGCCGCTTTCCTTGTAGCATGCTCGACCACGCTTGAGATACACGTCCTGCATCGCCTGCGTGAACCCGATCAAAGAGGGTTTTCTGTTCGCCCGGCTTATAGCCCATGCTTCTGTACCAGACGGTATTTGACCAAACGATCGACGTGTCCTCCCTACAGAGGATCATGATGTCTTCGCTATGATCATAAACCAGACGAAAGAAGGTTTCGCTCTTGAGGAGAGCGTTGTTGGTACGTCTCTGTTCTGAAAGATTGAAAAGAATCAGAAGATGCTGGCGATTGCCTTTTTGAAAAACGTTGCTGCAGACAACTTGCACAGGGAAAGCAGTTCCGCTTTTCCTGATGCCGGTATATTCGAAATTGATCGAATCGCCGATCTGGACGTTGCTCTCTGACACAGCATGAAAGCAGTTGACAACATCTTCTCTATCCTCCTCCGAAAAAAACCGGGAGAAAGAATTGCCCGCTACCTCAGCCGGGGTGTACCCGAAAAGACGCTCCGCACCCTTGTTCCAGAACTCGATGTTTCCCTTATTGTTTACTACAACAATGGCCAAAACATCGGAAGAGAAGAGAACCGTGAAGTTATTCGCTGCCTCTATCGTGGAGAAAGGAGATTCCTCCTCGACAACAGGCAGCTGATCCAGAATTTCTTCTTCGCCGCTGATGTTCGCCCCCCCCTACCATCTTAAATCCAACAGATAGCGAGGTCAAGTTTCCCGATCTTCGCCTCTGCAGATACGAGAACTAAGAATCGCCGATTGCAGAAGTTGCCTGGGCCTGTATTGCCGTCACGGCGATTGTATACACGATATCTGTCACAGTCGCTCCACGGCTCAAATCATTGGCCGGTTTGTTCAAACCTTGAAGGACAGGGCCAATAGCGGGCACATTGGCCGCGCGCTGAACTGCTTTATAGGCTGTATTTCCCGCGTCGAGGTTGGGAAAGATATAAACGGTAGCCTTGCCAGCAACTGAGCTGTCTCTTATCTTGACCTTGGCTACCTCTTCGGAGATCGCTGCATCGTACTGGATCGGCCCTTCGATAGGAATATCGGGCCTCTTTTTTCGGGCAATCTGAGTCGCTTCCCGCACTCTATCTACGGTCGCACCCTTTCCCGACTCCCCGGTTGAGTATGAAAGCATAGCCACAAAAGGATCGATGCCGAAGGTTTTTGCCGTCTCTGCGCTCGTGACGGCTATATCCGCAAGCTGGCGAGCCGTTGGGTTTTCTACGAGGGCGCAGTCCCCATAGACCAACACCTCATCGGGCATGCACATGAAGAATATGCTCGAGGCGAGAGATACATCATCTTTGGCTCTTATGATGCGAAGCACCGGCGCCAGTGTCGTTGCCGTAGAGTGCGTCGATCCTGACACGAATCCATCGGCATGCCCTTTATAAACCATCAGAGTCGCATAGTGTATGGGATCGATGACAGTATCTCGAGCCATCTCTCTCGTAACGCCTTTGTGTTTTCTCAGCTCGTAGTAGGTCTGCGCGTAGTCTCGCAGGATAGACTCATCGGCTTTGATCGGATCGATAATACGCGCCCTTCCTATATCTACTCCCATATCCCGGCTCACTTCGGTGATCTGTTGCTCATCGCCTATGAGCATAACGTCGCAGATATCTCTCCTCACGATTTCGGCGGTCGCCTGGATGATCCGTCTCTCCGTGCCTTCGGGCAGAACGATACGTTTTCTCACCGCTTTGGCCATCTCCATAATGCGATACTGAAACATTCGGGGGGTTGTTGTATCGGATTTGACGTCTCCAACGTGAGTGTAAAGCTTGTCGATATCCACGTATCTCTCTACCAACCGATAAGCCAGTTCCACCTTTTCTCTGTCCTCTGCATCGATCTCTCCCGTTATCTGTCCCACCTCGAGAGCCACCTTATAGGTATCTCCCTTTACAGAGAGAATTGTCAAATCAGCGTTTGTAATGCCGGCCATAAGCTTTCGGACATTTTTCCCCGGCGTCAATCCACCGGTGAGAATCAATCCCGCATACTGGGGATAGTAGGTGGACTTCTGCGCGCTGAGAACGGTAAAGAGATGCTCGATTCGATCTCCCGGTGTGATCAGCAGATACCCATCCTTGTCATTGATGTACTGGAGAGCGTTTTCAGGGCTCATGGCCAGGACCTTCACATCGGTTACGACCTTGCTGAGATCATCACCCTTAAAGAGAACCTCCGCATTGAGCTTCTCAGAGACCTCACGGAGACGTGGTCCGGCAAGAAGAGGGTCCTGGGGGATAGTACCGAAAAGCGTGATTCCCCTTGAAGAGAGCATTTCTGAAAGCTCATAAGAATCGTCTGAGTAGTTCTCCGAGCCGAAACGATTGACAACAGCTCCCAAAAAGTTGCATCCCGCCTCGCGGAAAGATTCCGTGCATTCGACGATGGTCTGGGAGATCTCCTCAAGGGATTTCTCGTTGCCCTTGGCCACCAACAAAACCGGGGCGGCCATGTTCTTGGCCAGCTCCGCATTGATATCGAACTCCAGCGCCGATATCGCGCTGGTATAATCCGTTCCCTCTATAACAACTGCGTGCTTGCCCGAAGAAATTCGTCTGTAAGAGTTGAAGATCTTTTCGAAGAGAACATCTCTATCCTTTTGGGCATCGGTCATAGATGCGGGATTGATATCATGAATATCGTCCACCAGCTTGAATATAGCTTTAGCCAGCGAGGCGTCTTCATCAGCGACTTTTCCGGCATCCTTTCTCTGGCCAATTGGTTTCATATAGCCAACGCTGGGAATCATGCCTTGAAAGGCGTTTATGAGTCCAAGGGTAACGAGACTCTTCCCGCTTCTCTTTTCTGTCGAGGAGACAAATATCTTTTGCGCCATCAATTTTATCTATACCAGCCCTGGCTTGAAATTTCAAGGAATATCCTGCTGTTCATCCTCTGCCTTTGCGGCTCCGGCCTGCGCTGCCCTGCCCTGCGCATAGGAATGCGCTTGGAATGGGCTAAGAATGCGCTGCGCATAAGAATGCGCTTGACAAGTATTTAATGAGACCCTTAAGATGTCTCCTAAATCTAATCGTGGAGAAAGAACTATGGCAAAAATCGATTTTGGCGGCGTAGAAGAAGAAGTCGTCATGCGCGAGGAGTTCCCCCTTGAGAAGGCCAGGGATGTTCTGAGCAACGAAACCATCGCCGTCCTAGGTTATGGCGTTCAGGGCCCTGCTCAGGCGCTCAACATGAAAGACAATGGATTCCAGGTCATAATTGGTCAGTCCAAAGACTTCAAACGGGATTGGGAGCGGGCATTGAATGACGGATGGGAGCCAGGAAAAACCCTCTTTTCCGTAGAAGAAGCTGCTGAGAAGGGTACGATTCTACAGTACCTCATATCAGACGCTGGCCAGATGATCCTTTGGCCAAAGATCAAACCCTGCCTCAAGGAAGGCGATGCCCTCTATTTTTCACATGGATTTTCGATTGTCTATAAGGATCGGACCAGGGTTGTTCCTCCGGATAATATCGACGTGATCATGGTTGCCCCAAAGGGCTCGGGGGCAAGTGTGCGGACCAATTTTCTGCAGGGAAGCGGCATTAACTCGAGCTATGCCGTGCATCAGGACTACACAGGCCGCGCAAAGGAAAGGACTCTGGCCGTCGGAATAGCGATAGGTTCGGGATACCTCTTTCCTACAACCTTCGAAAACGAAGTCTACAGTGACCTTACAGGCGAACGAGGCATTCTTATGGGAGCCCTTGCCGGGGTCATGGAATCCCAGTATAACGTTTTGCGCAAGCACGGTCACACGCCCAGCGAGGCTTTCAACGAGACTGTCGAAGAACTCACTCAGAGCCTGATTCGATTGGTCGGTGAGAACGGAATGGACTGGATGTATGCCAACTGCAGCGCAACCGCTCAGCGAGGAGCCCTCGACTGGAGACATAAGTTCCGAGAAGCGGTGGATCCGGTTTTTGATGAGCTCTACGCGCGTGTGAAATCTGGAGAAGAGACACAGATAGTGCTTGACTCCAACAGCTCACCAGATTACCAGGAGAAGCTCGGAGTCGAGCTCAAAGAAATGCGGGAATCCGAGATGTGGCGAGCCGGCACGGCGGTGCGATCACTCCGACCGGAGAACTGGAAAAAGTAGGCGGCTATAGGCAGCGCACAGGCGTTCCTACGCCCAAGCCCATTCCTATGGGCGGCCTACCACGCTCCGTAGAAGAGCCCCCTTCTATATCCCATAGAGGGATAGGGGTCGAATTCAACCCGGCCGTTTTCGATGTTTTTGCGAGCCAGATTCTCGGCGTGGTTCGCCGAGAGGATCCGTACAAGGATATTGAGGGCCACTCCTCCAAGAAAACCACCTATAGAGGGCAGATACTCGACAAAGCTATGATCGCCCCAAGCCCTTCTGACGTCCGAGATGTCATCAGTAAACGGATTCGTCTCGTGGAATTGAACGTCCTCAGGAAGAAGGAAATAGGCTCCTAGAAAAGCTCCTGTCAGGGTAAGCACATTAGCCGTTGTGAAGAGAACGCCATTTAGGGTATCACCGTTTCTGAACTGCCCCAACCCCGGCATCATCATCGATGCATGACGTGACTTTTCGATATAATAGGTTTTCTGTATCGAGATGGAGAGTTCCCCCGCTATCTGATGGAGCTCTTCAAGGGTCAGCGAGCCGACCTGCCGCGCTCCCTTTTCGGCTAAAAGCCGGTCCATCTCTTCCCTGAAGTAATCGAACTCTATCTCGTTGTCTGTACGATACTTGATTGTTTCGCCGAAGCCCAGCACGCAAACCCCGAGCGCAAGCAGAACGATAAGCCAGCTCGATCTCATGATCTCTACCTCCTGTAGTGTGGCAATGAGGGCTTCTACAAAATAGCGAATAAGCGGACCGAGGGCAAAAACCGGGCAGGCGGAAAACCCGGGGCACAAGTCAGAACTTGATCACGTCCAGTAGAGCAGTCGTAAACCAGGGAACGTACGTGATGAGCAGAACTGTCACCAGCAGCGCTATCAGAAAGGGAATGATATTCCGATAGATACGGGAAAGAGGCTGGTTGAAGCGGTAGGAGGCGAGGAAGAGATTGATACCAACCGGAGGCGTGAGATATCCCAATTCGAGGTTCGCCAGAAAGATGATACCAAGATGCACGGGGTGAACTCCATAAGCAATCCCAAGAGGAATAATCAGAGGCGCTACGACGGTTATGGCGGAGTAGATATCCATAAGACAGCCAGTAATGAGAAGGGCCAGATTGAGCAGAATCAGGAATACGTATTTCGAATGGATGAACTGCTGTGCCCAAAGGGTGAGCTGAGTCGGAACCTGAGCATCCACCAGATAGTAGGAAAGCCCCTTAGCCACAGCCAATATGATGAGCACACCCCCGATAATGGGTAGACTTCTGGTGAGCACCTTGCCCAAATCTTTAAGCTTGATATCACGATGAAAAACGACCTGCACCAAAAGTACATAGATCACGGCTAGAGACGCGGTTTCGACAAGGGTGGTAAAGCCAGAAAAATAGCTTACCAGAATAACAACGGGGAGCAAAATCTCCCATACCGACTCCTTGAGGGTCGGAAGTATCTCTTTGGGCTCAAATTTGATCCGCTCAACCCCAACGACCATTGCTTTGCGTACACCCAGAATGCTTAGAGTCAGCACCATCAGCACGCCAGGCATAAGACCACCAACAAAGAGCTCTTTGATATTAACCTGCGCAATGACCCCGTACATGATGATCGGCAGACTAGGCGGGAAGAGCAGCCCTATGCTGCCCGAGCCTGTCAATAGGCCATTGGCAAAGTTCTCCTTAAACCCCCGCTCGATGAGAATAAATGACAGAAGGCCGCCCAAGGCCAGAATGGTAACTCCTGAGCCCCCCGTAAAGGTCGTAAAGAAGGCACATACCAGTATGC
>CAZLRN010000063.1:0-14362 GCA_964561715.1 uncultured Spirochaetales bacterium | reverse complement strand
AGGAAGTATTTTGGACTTGACAACGGTCACATCATATCAGAAATGCGGACTAAAGCACCAGTGAGCGCAGAGCCGCTTCAACCACCTCCGCCAGTTTTTCCCTCTTGTTGTCTCGCAAAGGATTGTTACCGGCCAGAATGGCCCGAATAATTTTCAACCCCCCTTCCCGAATCTCCCGCAGAGTTTTTTCGTCCTCTGGAACGGGCAGAATGATCTCCCCCGCCGCTTCGATAACCCCCACCCCCTCGCTCTTGATGTGCCGTAGCCCCGGAGGTGTGCGAAAATCAGGATTCCTGAAAAAAAGGTAAAAGTCCGTATGCTCCTCTGAACGCCTCAGAACCAGATTGACCGTGTTCCTGCCCGGATCCAGCACCTTCCAGGCTCTTATCAGGGCTGAGGCCAGCCTCTGCACTCCGGATTCATTCCGCCCTTGTACCAGGATCGCCGCTAGCGGGTAATCGAGCATCTCCACACCTGTCTCTTCCCAATTCCAGCCCCCGGATTTCGAAACCGAAGCCTCCATGACAGGCAGGTGGAGCGCTTTAAAAACCTGAAAATGTTGATGCTCGAGAATCGAGGACCCAGCCCATTCTACATCGCTGTTCGAACAGATCGTATACGTCGGAGCGAGGGTAAGAAACTGAAAGCATCTCGCAATGGCCACATCGTCTACATTCTGAGGTTGGGGTTCCGTGGCGATAACCACAAAATGGCGTTTGAAGAGTGGAAAGGGAGTCAGTTGCAGGAAATAGGGTTCTTCGCCAAGGGAAAAATCGAATACCCTTAAGCCCTCCTTTCCTGGACGTCCAACGTTCTCCCGGCAGATGATGCAGTGAAGAGGAGGGAGCTCTCGCGTGGCTGCTGGGGCGGGAGTGTAGTGGGTACGACCCGCATTGATCTGCAGCTTGAAATCGATTCCCCATTCTGGATCCCTGAAGATGTGCCTCTCGTTGGCCGATAATCTCTCCTTCGAGATGTACCCCGCCTCGAGCTCCCACCGATAAAGCCAATCCATGACCGCTTCGAGCCCTTCGCGGCGATAGATCCCCTCAAGGTGGCTCTGGATCTCTTTCTGCGACGCTGTGGGAGGAAACCCTGTCGGCTTTTCGGCATCTGTTTCTGAAAGACTCACGCGCACAGGTTACGAAGAATTGTCCTTTCCTTCAACTGCGGCAAAGCTCGACCTGAAAACCGCATTAGCCTTGACCGCTCAGCGGTCATCCAGTATGGTGAGGGCGAGCATCTTTGGCATGGAGGGATTTTATGAGCTGGACACTGGTGTATCTCATTCTGGCCATTGCGGTGGCCGTACTGGGAATCTGGAATCTAGCGCGGGGCACAAATCTCTTTCTATCTCTCGTCGGTATTTTTTGGTTTCTCGTCGTCCTCCTCAGATTCTACGTCAGTCAGATCAATGTGATCATTCTTCCCGAAATGAGGCTGGCGGGACTCCTGGAGTATCTCGCCTTACCCATCGCACTAATTCTCGCCTTTCTAACCTACAGAACCAGGCGTTAAGGGGTATTAATCCCAGTCCAGGGAATCCCGTTCTTCCCAGAATCCCTCTTTGAGCTCGAGGGAATGTCCTTCCCACTCCAAGCTTCCCTCGCTCCTCATACGGAGAACCAGGCGGGAGAGGGTCTCGGGCGTGGTGGCGATTGCCGAGGCAATCGCCTTTTTGGACAGTGTTATATGGTACTTCTGCCTCCTGCCTCCCTGCTCCTGCAAAAAGCCGAGAAACCGCTCTTCCACGTCGTGGAGAGTCAGATAGAGGATGCGCTCTGTCAAGTATCGTTGTTTCTTCATCAACATGGCGATGAAATCATTCCTGAATCCTTCGTTCTCCAGCAGGCAAAGAATCTGCTGCTTGGGAAGGGCGAGAACGAGGCCATCGGAAAGAGCCGTGGCATTGACCGGAAATTCTCTCGTCTCGAAAAGCACGACCTCTCCGAAAATCTCTCCGGGGCGTACGACCTTGATGACGATTTCTCTTCCATCGGAACTGCTTTTGTAGAGCTGGACGTTCCCCATTACCAAGAGGTATATCGAGCTTGCCTGCTGGCCTTCCAGAAAGAGGAGCTCTCGTTTTTTTATCCGTTTGGGAACACAGATTTCAGCAAGTGAACGGAGGCTCTTAGGAGCGATGCCTTTGAAAAACTCGCTCCGATTGAGGTAAGCTTCGACGTCCATGTACTACAGCGTCACTCCCAGGGATTGGGCGACCATGTATTTAAGAAAAGTGAGAATATCGGATATATCGATGCTCGACTTGCCGGCTTTGGCCAGATTGGCTGTGCTGAGAACGCCTAGAAATACCACAACAATCGAGGTCTGCAGCATTTTGCGGGAGAGGTCCTTTGTCACCTCTCGGCTGCCGGGGATATCTCGGATGATAGAAAAAACCACATCGGTGATCGTCTCTATCTTTTCACCCATTTTTGTGAATTCAATCGCCTCTGTGAGAAGAATGTTAATAAAGTCGATATTTTTCAAAATTTCAGGCAGAACCTCATCGATGATAAGCTTCAACCTCTCCTGCCCGCTCTTTTTCGACGCAGCCAATTCTTCGAGAACAGACTTAACCTCCTCCCATCCGCCGTCGATGATCGTCCTTATGATGTCTTCTTTCTTCTCGAAATAGGTGTAGATCGTGCCGACGGGCATGCCCGTTTCGGCTACGATATCGGAAATAGATGTGTTTGAGTATCCGCGCTGAGCGAAGAGGATCCTCGAAGTCTTCAGGATCTTCTCTCGCTTCTGCTCGTCTCTTAGGCGTGCCACGCAACCACCCACCCGTTTCAGCTTGCCGAAGCTCTTCCGTATCTCCCTCTTAAGCCGCAAATCTTCTGCTGAAATCTATTGAGGTTTTCATTCAGCTTCTTCGAAAGCTTTTTCTCGATCTCCTTCAAAGAGAGCTTATCGACAACCTCCCTGACAAAGCGCCTATCGTAGCAGATGCGGGCCAGTGAGGAAAGAACCATGAGGTAATGCCTGTGGTCGCTCGGCGGGCTCGCAATGACAAAGAGCAGGTGAACCGGCCCTCCGTCGGGAGCGCTGAAACGGATTCCCTTTTTTGATATTCCCAAGACGATCGCTACATCGTCGACCTGATCGGTTTTTCCGTGGGCGAAAGCGATACCATGACCGCAAGCCGTTGACTGGATATTCTCCCTCTCAATGACTGCCTTTTCCAGTCTGGTTCTGTTGCCAATGCGTGTAAAAGCAGGGGCCTTGCGAATGAGCTCTTTGATGGCATCGTTTTTGCTTTCGCTCTCCAAACAGAGAACAGCGCCACCGCTAAAATGGCTCCCGGTATTCATCTGGTAGACAAATAAAACAAAATTCGCCGGAAAGATCAAGTGAGATCTGAATAAAAATGCACCTCCCTTTTTCCACCGAAACAGCCGTCTTTTGCTATTCGATCCGACGTTGTATAATCTACACTCAAGATGCGGGCTGAACTTTACTACTCTCCAAGGTTTGCGGATGGCCGCGCCACGCGGATCCGCGAATCCCTTATATCGGCGCTTAACCTTGACATCAAATCGCTGCACATTGTGGATGTTTACATCATCGAAGGTCTCTCGCTGGAGCGAGAAGAGTTTGAAGAGATCTTCTCGGACCCCGTATCGCAGGAAACCAGGATCGACCGACTGACATGCGAGACAGGGCCCTTCGCAGAGTGGAACCTGCTCATCGAGATCGCCTACAAGCCTGGCGTCACGGACCCTATCGCTCTTACGGCAAGAGATGCGCTCAAGGATCGCCTCGCCTCCGAAGCGGATCAGAGCTCTTGCACGATTCGCACAGCCAGGCAGTATCTGTTCGAGCTGACGCGCTTCTCCAAATCTGCGGCCCGCTCGATCGCCTTGGCTCTCCATAATCCTCTCATCGAGATAGCCGCGGTGATCGACAGAGCAGCCTGGCAGAAGGGCAGTCGCCCTCCGTCCACATACGCCTCGGTGAACGCAGCCCAATCCGCAGGGGCTGAAACCTTTGATCTGAGCGACATGAACGACCAGCAGCTCCTTTCACTCTCGAAAGGGAGATTGCTCGCTCTGTCCCTGGAAGAGATGAAGGCTATCCAGCGGGAGTTCGGCAGAACGAGTTTCAAGGAACGGAGGCTGAAGCTGGGCCTTTCGGCGGCGGCGACAGATGTCGAGCTGGAGATGATCGCACAGACATGGTCAGAGCACTGTAAGCATAAAATCTTTGCCTCCACAATCCGATATCGGGAGGATTCGCATGAAGAGACCATTGAATCTCTCTTCAACACCTATATCAAGAGCGCGACCGAGAAGCTGAGGCAGAAAAAGAGCTATCTCAAATCGGTTTTCCACGACAATTCCGGCGTTGTCGAGTTCGACCAGAAGAGCTGCATCTGCTTTAAGGTCGAAACCCACAACTCTCCTTCTGCTCTCGATCCATACGGTGGCGCTATCACTGGAATCGTGGGAGTCAACAGAGACATCATGGGAACAGGCAAGGGCGCAAAACCCATCTTCAACACGAATGTGCTCTGCTTCGGACCTCCCACCACGTCTCCAGAGAAAATTCCCGGCACGCTTCTTCATCCGAGACGTGTGATGGAAGGGGTGCACCGCGGCATCGTCGATGGCGGCAATCAATCGGGGATCCCAGTCGTGGGCGGGGCTTTTCTTTTCGACGAGAGCTACATCGGAAAGCCCCTCGTTTTCTGCGGTACCGGCGGCATGCTGCCTTCCGAAATCAGCGGCGAAGAATCCTGGCGCAAGCACGTCGATCCGGGAGATCTGGCCGTAATGGTCGGCGGGAGAATCGGTAAAGACGGAATTCATGGAGCGACCTTCTCCTCCCTCGCACTGGATGAGCAGTCCCCGACTTCGGCTGTTCAGATAGGAGATCCGATAACTCAAAAGAAAATGTCGGATTTTCTTCTCGAAGCCAGAGACCGGGGATTGTACAGGGGCATCACGGACAATGGCGCCGGAGGGCTCTCATCTTCTCTCGGGGAGATGGCCATTCAGAGTGGAGGGGTCCGCATCGAGTTGGAGCGCTGCCCCTTGAAATACGCGGGGCTTGCACCGTGGGAGATCCTTGTCTCCGAGTCCCAGGAACGCATGAGTCTGGCCGTATCGCCGGATACCGTGACCGAGCTTCTCGATCTTGCCGCAGCAAGAGACGTCGAAGCGACTGTCGTAGGTCAATTCACCGGTTCGGGATACGTCGAGATCAATTACGAGCAGAGGTGCGTGGGTCTGCTCTCCTGTTCCTTTCTGCACGAAGGACTCCCGGTCATGAAGCTTCGGGCGGCTTGGAAAGCTCCACGAGCGGACGGCACCCCGCCGAAAACCTTCGACAGGATGGAATTGAAAGCGACCATTCTGGCGCTCCTGGCGGACCCGAATATCGCATCCAAGGAGGAGCTCGTGAGGCAGTACGATCACGAGGTGCAGGCTCGAAGCGTCATGAAACCCTTTGTCGGTGCACGGGAGGATGGACCTTCGGACGGGGCTGTGCTCAGGCTTCGACCCGACAGCTTCAGAGGAATCACTGTGACCCACGGTATATGTCCGCGCTACGGGGACTACGACACATATCACATGGCACGGTGCGCCGTCGACGAGGCCTTTAGGGCTCATATCGCCTGCGGTGGTAATCCGGAGAAAGTCTCTGCTCTCGACAACTTCTGCTGGCCGGATCCCATCGAATCACCGGATAATCCGGACGGTCCCTTCAAGCTCGCTCAGCTCGTCAGAGCCTGTAAGGGATTGAGAGAGGCCTGTCTAGCCTTTGAGCTGCCTCTCATCTCCGGCAAGGACTCAATGAAAAACGACGCTGTCGTTGCGGGCAAGAAGATCTCTGTCAGACCGACGTTGTTGATCTCGCTTGTTGGAATCATAGAGGACGTTCGGCGCGCCGTCACAACGGATTTCAAGGAACCGGGGGATGAGATATTCATCCTGGGAGAGACACGGGGAGAACTCGGGGGAACCGCCTATGAAAGGCACCTGTTTGCGATGGATAGACAGTCCCCTGTTTCGCTCGGTCGAGGCCCTGAGGTGGATCTCGAAACGGCATTCGCCTGCTACAAGACTCTCGCGGAGGCCATTCAACGCGGTTGGATCTCCTCGGCTCACGATCTCTCCGATGGAGGCCTTGCCGTTGCCCTCTGCGAATCCGCATTGGGCGGAAGGACAGGCGCCTCTGTCGATCTGCAAGCTCTTCCGGGTTCCGGGATCGAAGAGATGCAGTCCGACCGGTTGCTCTTCTGCGAGACACCCTCTCGCTTTCTTCTCTCCGCTCCCCCGGAGAAAGCAGGAGCTCTTTTCTCCCTCTTCGAGAGCCTGCCCTTCGCCCCCATCGGACGTGTTATGAGAGATTCCGCTGTGACGATAAAAAGGGGAGAGGGCGAACAGGCCCTTCTCGAGGCGGACGAGATCAGAGAAGCCTGGAAGAGGGCCATATAGGTGCTGAGGAAAACAGTGGTCACAACCTGTGTGATAACCGGATTCGGGATCAACGCCGACGACGAGCTCAAAACCGCCTTTGAACTCGCCGGCTCCCGAGCGGACAAGATCCATATCAACGATCTTATCCGGCATCCCGAAAACCTGGAGAGCTACCAGATATTGGCGTTTCCTGGCGGCTTCTCCTTCGGCGACCACCTCGGCTCGGGCAAGGTTTTTGCCGGCCTCTTCAAGCGAAACCTCCAGCAGGCTCTCGAAGAGTTTGTGGCCTACGGAAAGCTGGTCATAGGTATCTGCAACGGATTTCAAGTTCTCGTGAAAATGGGGATCCTTCCCAACCTCGGGTCTGCCTGGAACCCCGAAGTATCCCTTATTCACAACGATTCGGGCAAATTCGAGGACCGCTGGGTGAGGGTCCGCTTCAACCAATCCTCCCCCTGCATCTGGACCAAAGGTCTCGACGAAATGGAGTTGCCGGTAAGGCACGGCGAAGGCAAGTTTGTCACGGCATCCCCGGCTATTCTCGAGAATCTGCTCTCCGAGGGCCTTAACACCATGCGTTACGTCTCCCGTGACGGTGGAGCCGGGAAACCGATGTATCCTGACAACCCGAACGGCTCGGAGCAGGATATCGCTGGAATCTGTGACCGAACCGGAAGGATATTGGGTCTCATGCCGCACCCCGAAGCCTTTATCTACCCGGAAAACCACCCCCGCTGGATACGCGAAACGATTACAGAAGGCAAGGGGCTTCGTATCTTTGAAAGAGGTGTCAGGTTCGTCGAGGATAATCTGTAAAGCCGGCGGTTATTCCGGCTCCGATAGGGCTCTCAACTTGGCACGTGGTGTCGTGCCGCATCGGCGGACATGCTATCGTGTTTGTATACGACCGTCTTGTCCTTTCCTGTCTGTTTGGCTTTATAGAGGGCTATGTCTGCTTTGTTGATGAGCTCATCAATGGATTCCTCGGTCTCTTCCAGCTCGGCTACTCCAATACTAACGGTCACTACAAAGGGATCACCATCCTGTGATTTGAATTCCGTTTCCTTTATCTGTTGTCTGAGCTTCTCAGCCGGGATCATGGCATTCTTGGCGTTTGTTGCAGGCAGAATCACAACAAACTCTTCGCCCCCGAATCTTCCACAGACATCCTCTTTTCTGAAAATTCCTTCTTCTGAGAACAGCGCGCCGATGCCACGGAGAACCTCATCGCCAACTATATGCCCGTACGTATCATTGACTAGTTTGAAATTATCGATATCGATCATCAGACAGGAGAGATGTCCAAAGAAGTCCACCAAATCCCCTTCGGGCAACGCCTCGATTTCGCTACCGCTGATCTCATCTCTCAAGCTTTGAGCCTTGAGTCTCCACCTCTCTCGGTTCGCCCTCCCCTTGGCCATGTGGAAATACTCAAGGATGCCTTTTCGATTGAGCAGCTGAGTCAATTCGTCGATTCGATTCTTGGTTTCGAGCTCCATGTTGAGCTGCTCCACCTCCTCCTTTGACAGCTTGAGCTCCTCCTTTTCGATGAAGCTCAAGAATTCGGTGCTGATCAATTCAATGAGTCTTCGGTTCAATCCGTAATCGAGAATAGCCTTGTCGACGCAACCCCTGAAGCATTCAGCTTCGCTCCTCGACCTCAATTTCCTCTTACTCGACGGTAAGACATAAAAGAGGTGATTGTGTTGAATAATACGATCGATCTCCTCCCACTCGAACTCTCTATCCGCCACGAGAAAGACTGGATCCGCTTTAACCCCTGAACGCGTCAGAACCTCGGCCACGGATTGTGACAGTCCCTTCTTGTTGTAGTGACCCTTGGAGAGCACGATTACGATGGAACCCTCCCCATCAAAATGACTCGAAGAGAGGCTTTTTTCGAGAACAGAGGTCAGATTTCTAGCAGTGGCGTGCAGCAGCGTATACGAGACTTCCGGAAGCTTGTCCAGCAGAGGGGCAAGCTCCTCGATATCCTTGAGCAACGTGATAACGACTTTTTCGCTCATTCTTTGCGGATCACCTTTCCTACCTCGGCCGATATCCTACGCCCGGCGGAGTACTTCTAATAATATTACGATTCAAAGGGATATTCAAATTCGAAGCTCTTTTTTGAAAACTTCTACGGCTCGCTTCGTAAACTCCTTCTTTTCGCGGGCAAGATCGCGACTTTTTGGAAAGAAGAGGTGATCGGCGTACGAAAGCTCCCGTTCCACCATCTCCAAAACCTCTTCGAGGGTCTTGTAGTGGTACCAGAAAAAGGCCCCAATCGAAAGCCTGGCGAAGCCAATAGCTCCGATGCTATCCAGCAGATTGGCATCATGCAGCAATTTTCCCTCTACGGATTGGGGGGTTCCCCCTGGCATGTGCGAGAGGATGGCCTCCACGACCTTCGAGATTTTGGCCGCCGGAAAGCCCGTTTCCTCCAGAATATTCTTAGCCTTCTCCGCAGATCCTCGGGGATGATCTACCATCCTCTCGATGTCGTGTAAGAAACAAGCTGCATGAAGAACATCATCGTCGTACTCGATACCTTCCGCAATCTGCCTGGAGAGGTGATAGATTCGGTAGGAGTGTTCGTACCCCGAAGCCAGCCGCCCCGCTGTCAGATCCTTAGCATACTGCTGGAGAATCTTCTTCATTTTTCGAGTTTAGGATACTCGATCCATTATGGCAAGGTGGGGCCGTGCAGGCCGGGCAGTGCAGGCGTTCCGACGCCCAAGCGCATCCCAAGCTCATTCCTATGAGCACCGCGCAGGTGTCTTGACACGGAGGAGAGGATCGGCCTAGTCTACTCGTCATATGATCATCGTTCTCAAGCACGGGATCACCGAAGACGAAAAAACCCACATCCGAGAGTTCCTCGAAAGCAAAGGGTGTCGCATCCGAGAGATTGTCGGAGAAGAAGAGACAATCCTCGGTGCCGTGGGATCCATCAATTTCGATATGAGAGAGGTGGAGATCCTTCCCGGTGTCGCCAGAGTCATTCCCATCACCAAACCCTACAAACTGGCCTCTCGAGAATTGAAGAAGGATGATACCATTGTCCCCGTTGGCCCTGTAAAGATCGGCGGTGCGCGAATTGCCGCCATTGCAGGCCCCTGTGCCGTGGAATCTAGAGATCAGATCATAGAGACCGCTCAAGCTGTCAAGGATTCCGGAGCGGTTATTCTCAGGGGGGGCGCCTATAAACCCAGAACCTCTCCCTACTCCTTCCAGGGATTGGAGCAGAAGGGCCTTGAGTATCTGAAAGAGGCCGGAGAGAAAACGGGAATGCCTATCGTGACGGAGATTGTATCGCCTCAGCATGCACCTATGATCAGCGAATACGCGGATATCATTCAGATAGGCGCTCGGAATATGCAGAACTTCGAACTCCTCAAAACAGTGGGGGCTCTCGGAAAACCTATTCTGCTGAAACGAGGACTGGCTGCAACAATCGAAGATCTTCTTATGTCAGCTGAGTATCTTTTGGCACACGGAGCCGAGCATGTTATTCTCTGCGAACGTGGAATCCGGACCTTCGAAACCTACACCCGCAACACCCTCGATCTCTCTGCCATACCTATAGTGAAGAAACTCAGTCATCTACCCATTATTGTAGATCCCAGCCACGGCACCGGCATAAGACAAAAGGTACCTCCGATGTCTCTGGCTGCCATTGCGGCAGGGGCCGATGGAATCATCGTGGAGGTTCACCCGGATCCGGATTCCGCTCTCTCCGACGGACCCCAGTCCCTCTATCCCGAGCAATTCGAGAAGCTGATGAGGGATATTGAAGCTCTGGCGCCGGTTCTCGAAAAGGAGGTGACCCGACTCCCGGCAAGACGGCTGCTCAAGGAGCGCGAAAAGCCCCAGGTGCAAATCGGAACGGCACCCGAAGAAGAAACCCGCGTCGCCTTCCAGGGCGAGCGAGGCGCTTTCAGCGAAAAGGCTATAAACCGCTATTTCGATGAGCGGGCGCGCCCGCTCGAGTACCGGACATTTAGGGAGGTTTTCAAGGCTGTCCTAGAGGGTGAGGCTGACTACGGCGCTGTGCCCCTGGAAAACTCACTCGCCGGATCCATTCACGAAAATTACGATCTTCTGCTTCAGTTTCCGGACATCGAAATTGTCGGTGAAAAAACTATACGAATTATCCACAATCTGATCACCCTACCGGATACCTCTATCTCTGATATCAAGCGTGTTTACTCCCATCCCCAAGGCTTGGCGCAATGCGTTCAGTTTCTCGCAAATTACCCTGACTGGGAAAAGATACCCTACTACGATACCGCTGGCTCGGTAGCTCACGTTGCTAGAGAGGGTAGCAGGGAGAATGCGGCTATAGCCAGTGCAGAGGCTGCGCGGGTCTACAGCATGAGCATTCTCAAGGAAAGCATCGAGACCAATGCTCACAACTACACACGCTTTGCAATTATAGCCAGGTTAGGGAACAACGGAGTCGAAAGTACGGATTTCAATAAGGCCTCTTTAGTTTTTTCAACCCTGGACAAGCCCGGATCTCTCTTCATGGCTCTCCGGGTCTTGGCCGAGAGACAGCTCAATATGAAGAAACTAGAATCCAGGCCCATTGAAGGAAAGCCCTGGGAGTACATGTTTTACGTTGATGTTGAAGTTCCTGAAAACGTCACGCTTTTCAAGCAAGCCGTAGAAGAGCTGAAAAAAACGACCGACGACCTTCGTATTCTGGGAATGTATAAAACCTAGGGCTGCTTTTTTAGTCCGCCCCGAGCTGTTTCATCTGGTCCTGTTCTTCCTTTACAGCCTCGTACTCGTGTTTCGCTTGATTCGCCTTGATGATGCTGTTCTTCACTGCCGAAAGTTCAACTCTGAGACCGCGGAATTTGGACTTACCCTGACGGTCATTTGGTATCTCGTTCTTGAAAAAATCATTGAATCCCGCAAGCCTCCGATGAAGAGATTGAAGTGATCTGATATTCCTGTTCAGAAAATCCAGTATCTTCTCTTCAGGGGCGGTAGCTAGTTTCTGGGCCGTTGCACTACCCTGATGAGCCAACGCCGTGAATAGTCTGGCCTTTTTATGCAGATCCTGCATAAACTCATTATAGGAGATTGATTCCGATTTCCGTGTCGACGTCGCGGCGTCCAGATAAGAGATATCGTAAATTCTGTTCGCCCGCCGATTGTTCCCGAAAACTTTTCGAAAAATTCTCTTCAATCTTGCCCCGAAGGATGTTTTTTGCTCCTCCAACGCAGCATGATTATCGGTCATCTTGTTCAGAACATCCTGGAGTTGATATCCGCTGATGGCCATCAACCGAACGGCCTTCAGAAGGGTTTCCTTTTGGGATACCTTCCGCGCTTTTCTCTTCGGTGCAGCCTGTCTGATCGCCAGTTTCCGTAATACACCCTCTCTGAGCTCATCCCCCTGGGCTGAAAAATCCTCGTCGAGTATTTCCTGAATGAGCTCTGGGTAGAAAGGACTTCCCTCCATGAGTTTTGGGAATGCCTGTTTGACTGCCGCCAAACCCGATTCCTGGTTTAGAGAGACCGCGTCGAGCGTCGGCAGAACGTTTTTACGCACCTGTAGCTTGTAAGCCTCTCTGTGAAAGGCAGTCATATCGCGTAGCACTGTCCTCACCTGTTTTGCCACTTCGTCCAGCCGATTGAAGAATTCGTGCAGGAGCTGAGATGACATGGAGTCGGTTCCGAGATTGATTTTAGTTACGTACTCATCGAGGGTTCTGGATACCTTGTTCGCATCCGCCTCTGTGAGGTGTGCCCAATTGATGTAGTTGATGAAGGAGAGAATCCTCCTGATCCGGTTCAGATCCAAAAAGTCAACGCTGAACTGATAATAGGTATTGAGAAAATCCAAGTTCGAGTGAAAAGATGCAAGGCGCTGATTCATCTGGAGCTGCTTTTCTGACTCCAAAAACTCCTTGTCCGATGGTGTTGTGACTTCGGAGATCTTCTCGTCATACTTATAGGGATCCTCCTGAATGAGGGATTTTTTGAGCAGTATGTTGTAAATCCCTTCATAACAGCTCTGATAGAGTGAAAAGTGCTTCTTCATTGCTGGAAGCTCACGGGATTCCAGAGATTCGCGCTTTGCGGACAGTGCTGTCTCGAGCCTATCGATCCAGTTTGAGCTACCTTCCATTTGATTCTATTATAGTCTAAAATTTTCGCTGTTTGTAGTATGGGAACACAGATGCCGTTCACCAAGGAAAAACTCGTTATTGGCGTCCTGATCAGCGTGGAAGCCATCCGGCGCCAGCTGCTCGCCAGACTCACCGAAGAGTTCGGGGAGATCGATTTTCAGAGCGAGACACTCCTATTCGACTTCACGCACTACTATGACGCCGAAATGGGGGTTCCCATTAAAAGGTTCTTCGTGTCAATCGAAGAGCTAAAGCCCCCGGACAGGCTCTCAGATATCAAACTCCGGTCAAACAGGATTGAGGACGAGTTCAGAGTGGACGGAAAGAGGCGCGTCAATCTCGATCCCGGTTTTCTAGCTTTGAGTCGGTTCGTGCTCGCCACAACCAAAGAGGGATCGCATCGAATTCCACTCAGCTCGGGGATATACGGCGAAGTCACTCTCCTGTTCGAAAAGGGGGAGTTCCGATCCCTGCCCTGGACCTACCCGGATTTCCAAAGCGACGCCTACAGGTCCATTCTCAAAAAGATCAGAGAGATCTACAAGCTTCAGCGATCGAAGATCTAGGATTCCCCCAACAGAAGCGCGACAACGCTCCTACCCATTGAGGGGGGTAAGATGCCCTCCTTTGCGATATCCGGCATGGCTCTCATCGGCCTGATTTGTTTTCAGCTCTGCTCCTGTGAGTTCTTCTCAGGCGTGCTGCAACTCGAAGTGCAGTGGCCTCTCATGCCTGTCTCTTGGCCATCATCCCTTCATCCTAAATCTTTTCGGATTCGTTATATCGATCCCGCCGGGTGCGTCTGTTCACGCAGGGTCTCGGCGCATCAAGAATGGTTCGGGCTGGAGGTCCAGAAGGGAGCCTTCATCCCCGTAACGGCAGAACCTCTTGTCACCTCCCTGAAGCTCCCGCCCTGTGGAGGGCTCTTCCCACTCGATTCGGAGAACGAGGGTAGGCTGGCTCTCAAATGGAAGCAGGGAGTGGTGTGCGAGATCCTGCTCGAGCTGGCAAGCCACGGAATCGCCGTAGATTGGATCAATGCGGAAAGACTCTATGGGGAGATCGAAGCGAGATCCCGGGGAGATCCCTTCGACCTCGACAAAACGAGAATCCTGGAATCCCTCGTCTCGGGAAGCTTCCGCGTAACCGATATCAAACCCCTTCCCTCTCGAATTGTCGATCTGATCCCAGGCAAAGGGGCCTGGTTCACCGAAAGCCCCTTCTCACGGATCTATGAAACCTTAGAAGGAGAGGCTCTCGAGCTGCAAATGTCGTACGGATACCACTATCTTATCAGCAGGACGACTCCCGCCCTCTACATAATCCAGGTAACCGACCAGGAGATCATTGTCAGGAGAGGAGTCCGATAGAGGATGCCTCGTCAATCCTGGCCATGCACGTATTTAAAGGACAGGTTGACTCTTGCTCGAAAAGCAACGACCTTTTCGTCTTCGATTCTCATATCCAGCTTGTCGATTTCGGCGATTCTCAAGTTCTTGAGAGATTCACCGGCTGTCTCAACAGCCACCTTTGCCGCGTCCTCCCAGGATTTCTCACTGGTTCCGACCAGCTGTATGACTTTGTAGACGCTGTCTGTCATACCTCACCTCCATGCACCGAGGGTACCCTAACAGAGTATTACGCAGGCTGAGGGAGATCAATAGCTGCGACAGCAAGACCTGCTTGTCAGCCTGGGGCTATTCCGTATATTAAAGGGTATGATCGGGCTCACATATCGTTGGCTGCGACGTGGCGTGGGCGGCTGAGCCCGGCTGAGGCCTACGC
>CAZLRN010000062.1:0-14413 GCA_964561715.1 uncultured Spirochaetales bacterium | reverse complement strand
CCACCGGATAGCCCTTTGCCTCGATCAGGGTCGTTTTGGCTCCCTGGCGCGCCGCAGCTATCGCTGCCACGACTCCTGCCGTTCCTGCGCCTGCCACAATCACATCAGATTCGGTGACAGGCAGCTTTTTTACTGGTTCCTCGTAATAGTTCATGGAGCCTACACTATCATGTCTTGGCAAGTTGTTTCAAATGACATCAGTAGCCTGCGCTGAGTTGTCGATGGTCAGCTTGATACGGAATGCCCATTCGAGAGGTCTCTCCTCGTGACTCAGGAGGTCCCAGGCACCTTCGGGAGAGCACGCACTGAGACAAAACAGAATTATCGCAGATGGAGCAAAAATCCAGGAATGGGGTGTAATCACTTGTTTATTCCCCCTTCCTGTGATATCTTTGATCCGGCCCTCGTAGGGTACTACGTGTTCAGGGAGGTATCGATGTCAGAGATTGTCGTTTCTCGAGGAATCCTCCAATTCCGCTGGGACCCGAAGAGGTAGCCGTAGAGTTTTCTCTCCGCTTCCTCTCAGGTCGTGATTCCCGCCCGACAGTGGGCAACTCAATTCGTTTTACGAGAGGAAGTTACCTTGAATAGTAATCAACTCGGCTGGTCACGATTCCAAGAAGACCAATATGCGAAGCTTAGCGGCGATTCGCCTGTGCATACAGGTGAGTTCTGCGCCAGGGTGATAAAAGTGAGCAGGCAGGTTTGCTCGGTTCTGGCAGAAGAGGGAGTTTTCGTCGCTCGGATCCCCGGCAAGCTTTACCACATTGCGGCGAGCCGTTCAGAGATGCCGGCGGTGGGAGACTGGGTTGTCGTGCAGCCCTCCGCCGATGACACCGTTTTGGTTCGCAGTGTTCTGGAGCGAAGGACCGTCATCTCGAGAAAGGTAGCCGGAGTCGTAACCGAAGAACAGATCATCGCCGCTAATGTAGACGTCGCGTTTGTCGTCGCCGGTCTCGATGGAGACTATAACATTAAGCGGATCGAGCGTTACCTCACCCTTGTTCTGGATTTCGGCATTGATCCCTTTGTGGTGTTGAACAAGGCGGATGTCTGCGAAGATGTCGAAGCCCGGGTCGCCGAAGTGGAAGGGATCACCTTTGGATACCCGGTTATGGCTGTCAGCGCCAGTAAAGGAACAGGTATGGAAGAGCTGGGCCGTTCTATGGAGCCCGGAAAAACATACGTCCTTCTCGGCTCATCTGGAGTGGGTAAGTCAACTATCGTCAATCACCTGCTCGGAGAGGTTGTGCAGAGGGTGAAGGCGATCAGGGAGGATGACAGCCGGGGAAGACACACCACAACCTCGCGAGAGCTTTTCGTGCTCAAAAATGGCGCTCTATTGATTGATAATCCCGGAATGAGGGAGATTCAGCTCTGGGGCGACGAGGAGGGGCTAAGCGAAGCCTTTGAAGATGTGCGAGCCTTAGCTCTTGAGTGCCGATTCGCCGATTGCACCCATACCCACGAACCGGGATGCGCTGTGCAGGCCTCGATCGAGGGGGGCGACCTGGATGCCGGACGGCTGGAGAGCTACTTCAAACTGCAGAAAGAGCTGCATCATCTGCAGAGGCGCCAGGATGAGAAGCTTGACCGCATAGAGCGGGACAAGTGGAAAGCCATAGCTAAATGGGCGAGACAATACAACAAGCACAAGCGGGGGCGGTTTGGATAGCTAAACCCTGGGCCGCCTGTAACGTTTCGATTGTCTTCTCCTGTGCCCGCTTTCGGACCTGCTTTTGGGATGGCTCCGGGAGAAATTTGGCTTTTCGCCAATCCATGATGCCTCGATCCGGTTAACTCTCATCATCCGGCTCACTGACCTCACGTCTCGGCTTGTGACAAATGTGATGGCCGTCCCAGTGCGCCCCATTCTTCCAGCTCGGCCGGTTCGGTGTGTGTAGGTTATGGGATCCCTCGGAAAGTCGTAGTTGATCACATGGCTTACGTGGCTGAAATCGAGGCCGCGCCCCGCCAGATCCGTAGCGATCATGAATCGCGTCCGCTGGTTGCGGAGGCGTCTTATGATCGAGCTTCGTTTCTCCTGTTCCAGCCCGCCGTGGATCATGTCCACGTCTTTCAACCTGTTCTTGAGCGCCGTGAAGAGGTGCTCCGCGTTGAGTCTGGAGTTGCAGAAGATGATTGCCTGCTTTACTGAAGGCTGGTTCAGAGTCGATTGCAGCTCTTCGAGCCTCGAATGCCTGGGAATAAACTGCAACTGATGAGCTAGTGATTGAGGCGAAACCTGTTCGACGTTCAGCTCCACCGTCACTGGATTGTTGAGATAGGTCTCTACCAGGCGTTTTACATCTTGGGGCATAGTCGCCGAGAAGAGCAAAGTCTGATGTTCATGAATCAGGCAGGAGAAGATGAAATCGATGTCCTGGAGGAATCCCTCCTTCAACATCTCATCCGCCTCGTCGAGGACAAAGGTTTGAACCTCTGATAGCTTGATGAATCCGCTGTAGAGAAAGTCAATTAGCCGGCCCGGAGTAGCTACCAAGATGTGTACCCGGTCCTGCAACTTAGCCTTTTGGACTCCCATATCAAATCCGCCGTACACGGCAAAGGGCACAATGTCGATGTGTTTGGTGATGCGATTGATTTCTTCTACGTACTGAAGAGCGAGTTCGCGGGTAGGGACAAGGATGAGAGTTTGAATAGCCTCGAGATCGAGGTCTATCCGTTGTATGAGGGGAATGGCACAGGCGCTGGTTTTGCCAGAGCCAGTTTCTGCAGTTGCCAGGAGATCTTTTCCCGATAGGATATGAGGCAGAGTGAGCTCCTGGATAGGAGTGAGCTCCTCATACCCCATTTCGGCTATAGCTTTAAGAATTTCCTGTTTGAGCGGAAGGTCAGTAAATTTCAGTCGTTAACTACCAGCGATTTCGACCGCCTCCGCGGGGCGGGCGTTCTGTTCTTGGCCTTGCCACATTAACGGTCAGAACTCGTCCTTCGTGCTCCGTGCCGTTTAGGGCGGCGATGGCCTGCTCGGCCTCCTGTTGGGTGCTCATCTCGACAAATCCAAAACCCCGCGAGCTCTCGGTATATTTGTCCATAACGACCTTGGCAGATTCAACTGTTCCATGAGCTGCAAAGAGCTCCTGAAGCTGCTCGTCGGTGACAGAGTAGCTGAGCCCGCCGACATAGATCTTCTTGTTCATGTTCTCCTCCTAGAGACTTTAATCATCACCACCTTCTTATATTCACCGCCAAAGGAACAGAACACGTTAAGAAAACCCTCTTGTATCTCCAACTGGTCGGCCCTTCTGGGACAATATGCAAGGTATGAATGATTGGGTTCCTCTCTCTTTTATTATTTAGACTTCAGGGAACCCACCACCGAAGCCTTGAGGTGAAAATAACGAATAATTCGCCTGAAGTCAAACTTTTCCGAGACGATAATGCTTACAGGCTCTCAGCAATAGAGAGGCTGTCCGCGATCATTTTCTGAGCTTCGTCGGTGTTCAGGACAGTTTTGCCGGCGGGGGGAAAGGGATGGGCCATAACCATGGTGCCGATGGACAGACGGGATAGCTTGTTCAACGTTTCGATTTGTGGTGCTTTGCCCATACGAATGAGATCCGTTCTCTCTCCGCAAACCGTGTCCCCCGTGAGCAGTAGCTTGTCTGCTCGATCGTAGAGGCAAACGTTTCCCGGCCTGTGTCCCGGCGCATGAATGACGGTAAACGTACGATTCCCGAGTTCGAGGGTATCGCCGTCTCGAAATTTCTCGTCTACCGCATCAACGGCATCGAACTCGAGCTCGTGTATCAGGATCCGGGCTGGAGTGTGGGTTTTGACAGACTGGTTGCCTTTCACGTGATCATCGTCACGGTGCGTGTTCACAACGATCCGAATATCATCGGGGCTTCGTCCGAGCTCTCCCAATAGCGGAAATACGTCATCCTGTGGAGTGTTTTCGAAGCCTGTATCGACCAGCGCCACCGATGAGGCTCCCAACACAATCGCAACAGCGCCGAACCAGTTTTCTCGGATCGGTACGTGGACCAAGTAGATATCATCCCGAACTCTTTCGTATTCTGCCATATTTCACTCCTCCAATGGATGCCAGCAACTGGAAACGCGCCGGATATTTTGTGGGCGCAGCCAACTATACGTATCCTGCGTGCCGCTTGGGTATGGAGATGTTAAGGCAACCAAATGAGACGGTCAAGGAGCTGTGTTCGTTCTCTACCTTGCCACAAGACGCGGAATCCCCTATCCTCGATCTATGAAGTACGGAATTTCGATGTCGACCTTTCCAACGGAGAAGCGACCTGCCACCTTTGGCGATGGGGATGTAGCCAAGCATCTAAAGGAGATTCGAGCCCTGGGCTATCATGGTATCGATCTTTTCATTAAGCCGATGCCCGAAGCAGAGCTGGAGGCTCTCAAGAAAGCGTTTTCTGATAATGATATGGAGGTGAGTGTCATCTTCCCTATCGTGCTATTCGAAAGCGGGATGAGCCTCAGCGATCCCGACCGGAAGAAGCGGCTCGAGGCGGTCCAGATTTTTAAAGAGCATATCGATCTGGCCGCAGGACTGGGCGCGGAGATAGGCCTGGGTTTGGAGAGAGGCAATCCAGTGGAGGGAGAAGATGAGGCGCAGTTCGAGGAGCGGCTCGCGGAGAGCATGAAAGATGCGACGGATTACGCCGGTGAGAGAGAGGTAGAGATCGTAATGGAGACGGTCCACCGTTTTCTGCTCAGCAGCTTCAACCGTGTCGACCAGGGTCTTTCCTTTCTCGATCGATTCGGTCTGGACACGATTAAGTTGATGCTAGACACCTTTCACATGAACATAGAGGAGAAGTCCATCGAGAGGGCTATCCTGATGGCAGAAGGACGGATCGGGCACGTTCAGGCAGTGGACAACAACAGGGGAGCGCCGGGAGACGGGCATTTGGACTTCGAGCGCATTGTAAGCGCCCTCGTGGAAACGGGCTACGATGAATATCTATCGGTTGAAACCGAGCCGGAGGTCGATCCCTATGATTGCGCCAGGCGGGGGATCACACACCTACGGGAAATCATAGAGGTGGTCCAGGCGTGAAGAGAGGGTCGGAGAACGGCAAGGTCATCACAATAGCGGTGATCGGAGCGGGAGACTGGGCACGGAGCTTTCATCTTCCGGCTTTGAAGTACCTGGAGTCCCGTGTACCGCTTCGTCTTGGGGGCATTTGGGATCGTACCCGAGAGACGGCCGCAGCAGCGGCCGAGGAGTTCGGGATCGAGCGGGTATATGAGAACCTCGACGAGGTTGTGGATGACGATTCGCTGGATTGCTACACAGTGCTCGTCAATCCGGCGGCCATTCCGGAGATCGTCAAGAGACTGGCTGCTAGGGGGCTTCCCCTTCTCTGTGAAAAGACCCCCGGGCTTACCTATGAGGAGGCGGTGCAGCTTGCAGAGGCCATCACAGCTACGAATGTAGTTGCCTTCAACCGGCGATACATGCCGATCAATCGACGGTACAAAGCTCTCGTCGACGGAATGGAGTCCCGTGTACTTCGTGGAGTGCCACTTTTATCGAAACAATCGGCTCTATCCCGATTTTGTGATGTCAACAGGGGTTCACGGTATCAACTGTATGGAGTACCTCTTCGGGCCTATCGTGAAGGTCGAGACGGAGAGATGGAAGAATCCGTCGGACGATTCCTCTATCTGGATCTGCGAGCTAGGTTTTAAATCGGGTTTGAGAGGTATTTTAAAGTTTCTGCCCAGCTCTGGGTCGAACGTGGAGCGCTACGAGGCTCACTGTTCGACTACATCGGCTTATCTCTACTCGCCGCAGACTTATACGAGCGACTATCCAGGAAGGATCTACGTCCACCGGGAGGGTAAGGACGCAGAAACCATCGAAAGCAGGGAAGAGGATGGGATGATCATCAACTCGGGATTTGTCAATGAGTATCTCGACCTCTTCGATTCTATGAGAAGCGGCGGCGAGACTGTGTCCAACTTCCGCAACGCCTGTGACACTATGAGGATCGCCGAAACGATCGAATCAGGGGAGGATATTGAAGCGTCTGTCTGATTCGTTCATCCCGGATCACGTTCTGAAGATCCCTTTTTCTCTTCGCAAAGCCTGAAGCCTGCCATCTAGCTGGCAATCTGCCTAAAAATTATAAAGATTATAAAAATAGTCAAGTTAAGAAAGTTAGCAGAGGTGGAAGCGAACGCGCGTCGGAAGACAGCAGGAAACGGGTTGTCTTTGCTTTGCAAATTCGTCACATTAGTGCCGATGGAAACCAGACAATCGAACCTCGCTGCGCTTCTCCTTCTCGGACTCATCTGGGGCTCCTCCTTTCTCCTCATCAAGTTGGCTGTAGCGTCTATTCCGCCATTCACGCTGGCTCTGGTGCGGGTCGCACTTGCGGGTGTGAGCCTCTTTGTCGTGCTGCGACTGCGGGGGATGCGCATGCCGGCTTTTGGCCCGATCTGGGGCGTTTACCTGCTCATGGGGCTTCTGAACGGTGCCATTCCTTACGTGCTCATAAGCGCCGGTGAGATCTACATCGACTCGGGATTAGCCGCCATTCTCAACGCTACGATGCCGATCTTCACGATCCTTTTGGCCCACTTCCTCATCGAAGACGAGAGGCTCACGTGGTTGAGATTTGCGGGGGTGGCGCTTGGGCTCGTCGGCGTGGTCGTTCTGGTCGGGCCAGAGGCCCTCTTTGGATTCGGGACTCACTTCTGGGCGCAGATGGCGGTGGTCGGCGCATCTGTTAGCTACGCGCTCGCTGTCATTGTGGGCCGGCGCTACCTCAGAGAGCACCCGGCGATCGTTTCATCCGCAGGCCAGTTTATAGGTGGCTCGATCCTTCTGGCGCCGCTCAGTCTGATCCTGGATCAACCCTGGAAGCTCAATCCCCCCTGGACGGCGGTCGGATCGCTGCTCACCCTTTCGCTTTTAGGCACTTCTGTAGCCTACCTCCTATACTACTATCTGATCAAACACGCCGGTGCGACCTACACGAGTCTCGTAACCTACCTGCTTCCTGTAACAGGGGTCGTTTGGGGTGTTGTCCTTTTAGCCGAGAGGCTGCCATGGCGCGCCCTTTTCGCCATGGCGCTGATTCTGATCGGTATCGCCTTTGCTACTGGCAAGTACCGGCTGCGTTTTCAGAGAGCCTCTGCTCGCGGTAGATGATGAGGCTGCCGGCGTCTTCTCGATTCGGGCTTCCCTCTCCAAGGCGGATCAGTATAATAACATGAAGGAGGAACTATGTACGTCCTAATCGTTACCATTAAAATCAAGCCGGGTCACAAAGAGGCCTTTATGGAGGCCATGCTCGGAGATGCCCAGGGCTCAGTGCAGAACGAGCCGGGGTGTTATCGGTTCGATGTCTTTCAGGATAATGAGAATGAAAACACGATCTATCTGAACGAAGTGTATCAGGATGAAGCCGCCTTCGAGGCTCACACAAAGATGCCCCACTACCTCAAGTGGCGCGAAACCGCAGAGAAATGGTTTGCCGAGCCTCCTCAGGTCCTAAGATGCAGCAATTACTTCCCGACCAACAAGGACTGGGGAAAGGACTGGAAGAGCTAGCCGCTAAGTCTTTAGAGCGCGGCACTCAGATTGATGGCCTGCGCCGAAACGTCTGCGTCGATATCCTCAATGAAGCCCTCGTAGTCGATGCCTACGTCTCTGATCCCCGGTGAACCCGCATCGATGATGCAAAAGAGGTCATACTGGACGAAAAATCCGCCTGGAGTGTGCAGGGGCCAGTCGTATAAGGCCGCATCACCGGTACCCGAGCCACTGTTGATCGTTGCATTGACAAATCCCACCAGCTCATGGGTATTAGCCCGGCCGGAATCCGTGTAGAGGGTTTCTCTCGAAACCACGGTGTCCAGAGTGTCCTTGATCAACCACATGCAGTGTGCGGTGCCATCAATTCCGGATGTGATGTTAACATCCTTGTTGAAAAAGCTGTAAAAGGCGGTTTCGAATCCGACATCTGCGCCGATGTCATAGATCTTGAGGTAAGTCCCCTTTTCGAAAGTGTCGGGAGTCGTGTTGGTGTCGATCCAGAAGAAGATGTCGTACTCGGTACCGGAGCTCAAGCCGCTTACCGATACGGTGTTGCCGTTCTCCAATGGCGTCGCCGTGAGGACCGATATAGTCTTGGATTTGAAGGCGTTGCCCGAGAAAGCTAAGGCGATAAAGTTGTCTCCGCCGAGGCCTGTGTCCGTCAGAGATACGGTAAAACCGTCCCCATCGCCTCCTTCGCTGTCGGTACCGCCGCAGGATGCGAGAAGCAGCACAGGCGCCAGGACGAACAAAAATCTCTTTAAATAATCCATGTTATCTATTACCTCCATGATACACAGTCTAGTGGCGAGGAGGATAAATTTCCAATAATTTTGATTTTTTCCTAACGGAGAACCTTTTTGGCCGCCCGATTGATGCTCTGGACTAGAGATTTGACTTCGGCGGCAGTATGGTCCGGATGGGTTTGAAGCATGACCGTGCGATCCAGGATATCGAGACTCTTCATATTTATGTCCATCGATTTCCGGCACTCCCTGTTTTCCTCGAGCCTGTAGGGATTCAGCGCCTCATAGGGGGCGCCCTTCTGAGCTAAAATGGGATCCCACTCTGTGTAAACGTGACGACCCGTGTCACGGGTTACAGTACCCCCGGTCAGCCGGGCAAAGCTCTGAGCCTGCGATTTGTCATCGAAGGTATAGAGAATATGGGAGCCGCATTCCCAAGCGAGGCTGTTGGCTCTCACAGGCTTGAGTCCTGTCGTAACGGTGGCTTCGAGGATGCGCTTTTTCTGACGCCTCATGGTCTGGATCATTCCGTCGATGCGGCTGAGCTGCACGTTGAGGATTGCTCCCTCGAATTCCGAAGCCCTGGCGCCGTTGAAGGCAAATCCCGGAAAATCTTTAGTTCGGCCCTTCCAGTAGAAATTGCATGGGTCGACGACGCATTCTATCCGGCGAGCCCACTTTTCATTGCTCGTTACTACGGCTCCTCCCTCACCGCAGCTCATGTTCTTGTAATAGTTGAAGCTGAAGGCTCCTACATGTCCGATGGAGCCGAGCATTCTTCCCTCATAGGCGCCACCCACTCCCTGGCAGGCATCCTCGACGACGAAGAGCTTGTGTTTGCGCGCCACCCGCATGATAGCTTTCATGTCGCACGGTAGTCCCCACATGTGCACTGGCATCAGAGCCTTGGTACGGGGGCCCACGGCTTTGTCGGCCGCATCGGGATCCATTGTGATCGAGTCGTCGATGTCAACAACAACAGGGATCGCCCCAGCGGCTAGGACAGCGAGGGCAGTAGCCATATAGGTGCAGGCAGGCACGAGAACCTCATCGCCGGGTCCGATCTCGAGAGCGATCAACGCCGCGGTGAGCGAGTTGGTGCCGCTGGCGGTCATCGTACAGTATTTCACGCCAAGCCTTTTTGCGTACCGCTCCTCGAATCGTTTGCACTCCCCGCCCTTGCGGTAGCGGAAGATACGGTGCTCGCTGATGATGCGGGCGATGCGATCGACTTCTCTCTGATCCATTCTGTACATGCGCGCTCTCCCTTGTGTTCGTTCGATGCAGTTTAATCGACAAAATCAATCGTTGCAAAGCTGAAGGCTGAAGATTGCGGATTTTTGACCGGGCGTTCAGAGGTCGGTATATTTAGCGAATACGATTTAGAATATCACGAGACAGGAGGTTACCATGGAATTTCGATCGCTGCGAACGTACCGCTCGCTGCGAACGTACCGATCGCTGCGAACGTACCGTTCGCTTGGAAGGACTGGTACTAAGGTCAGCCCTCTCTGTCTGGGATGCATGATGTGGGGTCGAAGGACCGAACCCGAGGATTCATACGCCATTAGTAAGAATCCGTCCCCTGCCGAGAGCCGCTACTCAGACGTGTCGGACAGTCCGCGCATGGCTGCCCGCAAGACCGAAGCCTTATACGATGTTGTCGAAGCGCTCGAGCCCATGGCCAAAGCCAAGGGCTGCACCATGGCCCAACTGGCGCTAGCCTGGGTCGCTGCCCAACCTGGCGTGACAAGCCCCATAATCGGCCCTCGCACGATGGAACAGCTCGAGGACAACCTGGGTGCCCTGGAAGTATCTTTAAGCGATGAGGACTTCCGCATCATAGACAGGCTGGTTCCTCCGGGTCGAGCCGTATCGGCCTTCTACGAAGCTGACTTCGGACCCCACCAATACCGCTGGTAGGAGCTCGGCATGCCTTCTCTCTTCGATGAATGGACTCTCAAAGACGTAAAGTTTCGCAACCGCCTGGGCATTCCGCCGATGTGCCAGTACAGTGCCAACGATGGCTTTGCCAACGACTGGCACCTCACGCACCTCGGGTCCCGGGCGGCAGGGGGCTTCGGGCTGGTTATCTTCGAGGCGACCGCAGTCGAGCCGCGGGGACGCATCTCACCGGAGGATCTCGGCCTCTGGTTGGACGATCACATCGAGCCCCTGGGGAGAATCTGTCGCTTCGTTGAGGAGCAGCGATGCATTCCGGCCATTCAGATAGCGCATGCCGGACGCAAGGCCTGCACCAGATCACCCTTTCGGGGCAAGGGCCCCATCATGCCCGAAGAGGGGGGATGGAAGATCATAGGTCCTTCGGATTTGCCTTTCTCACCGGAGCACCAATCGCCCCAACCAATGGACAAGCCGATGATCGAAGAAGTCCAGAACGCCTTTATGAACGCCGCCGCGCGAGCTTTAGAGGCAGGCTTCGGGATAGTGGAGATCCACTCTGCCCACGGCTACCTCTCCCACAGCTTTCTCTCGCCTATCTCGAACAACCGGCAAGACGAATATGGGGGTTCCTTCGAGAACAGGACTCGCTTTTTGAGGGAGACCGTCGAGCGCGTTCGCCGTGTCTGGCCCGAGTCGAAACCCCTCTTCGTGCGCATCTCCTGCACCGACTGGATGGAGGGGGGATGGACGCTCGAAGATTCGGTGAGGCTGGCCGCTACTCTGCGGGACGAGGGGGTTGACCTCATAGACTGCAGCTCCGGCGGCGTGCATCCGGATGCCAAGACCCCTTTGAGCGCAGGTTATCAGGTGCCCTTCGCGCAGGCGGTCAAAGAACAGGCCGGGATTCCGACCGCTGCGGTGGGACTGATCCGCGATTTTTCGCTGGCTGACGAAATCGTACGAAACGGCCAGGCCGACCTCGTGCTCTTGGGCCGAGAGTCCCTCAGATCTCCCTACTGGCCGCTGCAGGCGGCTCGTTCGCTTAAGGGCGATCTGGAAGCCCTGGTTCCCAAGCAGTACCGGCGGGCCTTTCTTGAAGGGGCGTGATGCGCAGCGGGTTCGATATACGTAGCGGGTTCGATGCGCCGTTGTTGTTAGTTGTTCGGCTTCCCGAATTGAGCTATGATCTTGTGGTACCCATTTAAGAACCAAGGAGGATTGAGATGGCGGTCGAAGTCGATGTCTACAGGGAGCTCCAGAAACATCTGGATCGAATGCCCGTCGGTTTTCCATCTACCAAATCTGGAGTCGAGCTAAGACTGCTCAAGTTTATATTCACCCCTGAGCAGGCGCAGATAGCAACTCTGGTTGATTACCGACACAAGTCCCTAGATGAGATTTACGAGTCGGCCGGTGAAAGTTCTACTTCCAAGGACGAGCTAGAGCGCGTATTGGAAGACATGGTAAGCCGGAGAGGCATCACCTGCCGCGAGATAGATGGGGAGAAGAAGTACGCCACCATGCCTCTCATTATTGGGATGTACGAGGCTCAGATGAAGCGTCTCACACCCGAGTTTCTCAGCGATTTTGGACAGTACGGCAGGGAGGCATTCGGTCTGGAGTTCATGACCCTCGAAATTCCTCAGATGCGGGTCATTCCCATCGAGGAGAGTGTAAGCCCTGAGCACCAGATTGCCACATATGATGAGCTGAGAAATCTCATAGAGAAGGCGGGCGATCAGATTGCCATACTCGACTGCATCTGCAGGAAGGTCAAAGATATGCAGGGTAAACCCTGCGCCCTTACGTCGAGACGCGAGCTCTGCATGGGTTTTCGTGATAACGCCGAAATAATTGTACGAGAGGGCTGGGGAAGGAAAATCAGCAGGGAAGAGGCGCTCGAGATAGCGCGGGAGAACGAGAGGGAGGGCATGGTGCTTCAGCCCTCCAACGATCAGGAGGGCGAGTTCATCTGTTCGTGCTGCGGAGATTGCTGCGGCGTGCTCGAGGCGGCCAAGATGATGCCCAGGCCGGCAGACTTTTTTGTCAGCAATTTTCAGGCCCAGGTCGATGCGGAGAAGTGCACGGCCTGCGGGCTGTGCGTCAAGCGATGCCACATGGAGGCGGTGAAGATCCGCGACGGCAGCTCTGTTGTGGATCTCGCCCGATGCATCGGATGCGGTGTCTGTGTTCCCACGTGCGAAGCCGAGGCGATCCATCTCGTGAAAAAGGAGAAGGAGATGGTTCCGCCTGCAACACGGGACGAATACCTCGACACGATCATGGCCCACAAGAAGACAAAGCTGCAGAAAATCCAGATGGGCATCAAGGCCAAACTGGGCCTCAGGATTCGTAAGGGCGCAAATCTTTAGCAGCGATGGCAGAGTAGCGTTAGTAGCTTTCCGGCTTTGGGTTTGACTCAGGCTGCTCTGCAATTATGGAGCAAAATCTTGTTTTTTCAACAGGATTTTGCGAAGTAATTGCTACAAGCTTGCAGAGCAAGCAGCTTGCTCTGCAAGCAGTTGGCATGCATATATAAAATAGGCTAAATTGTTTGGTTTGTAGGCGGGCCGCGTAGGTCGCAGCCAACGATATGCTATTTCGGAGCTATTTCTGAAAAGAACCGACCTGCTCTGCTAACCACGCACTCCAGGTATCGATTCCTACATCTGTTCTGCATGAAACCTCGAATAACCTAAGTTTGGCGTTCAAGGGGTGGAGGCGTTTGTGCAGAGCTTCGAGGTCGAAGTCGGAGCTGTCTAAATAGTCGATCTTGTTGATCACCAGCGCGTCGCAGACGGCAAACATGCGGGGATACTTGAGCGGCTTATCGTCTCCCTCTGGCACACTCAAGATCACGGTGTTGATATGGGCTCCTGTGTCCACATCTGCGGGACAGACCAGGTTTCCCACATTCTCCAGTATGATGAGGTCGAGGCGATCAAGATCCAAGGCCTGCAGTGCCTTTTCCGCCATGGCGGCATCGACGTGACAGAACCCTCCCGTTCTGATCTGCACGGCTTCTATCCCGGTAGATACTACCTTTTCTGAATCGACCAGCGAATCCACATCAGCTTCGACCACGGCAATGCGAAACCACTCTCTCAGGGAGTCGATGGTTTTCAATATCAGGCTTGTCTTCCCAGATCCTGGAGATCCCATGAGGTTGAGAAGGAATGTATTGGAGCGAGTGAGGTCCTTCCTGAGCTGCTCCGCCAACCCTCTATTGTCGGAGAGAATCTCTTCCCGGATATCGATCAGGCGTATCTCTCTCATTCAACCGCTCCTCCAAAATAGTCCGCCCAGTCACCCCGTGCGCTATTGAGCCTCCATGTTGCTGACCCGGTATTCCGTGCCGGAGACCAGCGAGACATTTTCGCCCTTACATAAGGTACATCTGATCTCTCCTTCCGGTAGCGTACTGAGTTCGAATGACTGGCTGCAATCCGCACATCGAAACACGGCGGGCGCTCGTGTGACATGGAGTTTCGCTCCCTGGGCCACAGTTCCTCGACTCAAACGATCGAAGTAGCGCTGAATCCATTCGCTCTGAAGATCACTCAAGGCCCCGATTTGCAGGTTGACCTTGAAGACCTTCTGCACGTCATTCATTTGAGCGTGTTTTATTACGATCTCGAAAATGTTTTTTGTAACCGAAAGCTCGTGCATTTTACGTGGCGCCGTGCCTGTCCATGATAACCGAAACGCGAGATTACTCAAGCTACACGGCGCTGGGCGGCACGTATCGGCAACCCTTCTCACGCCATGAGGCTGAAGTGGCGGAGAATTTTTGATATTCTTGAAATGAAAGTGCAATATCAGCCAATATGGATTGCTGTTTTATGGAGTAATAATATGGCTCAATTCAAGGGTATTCTCGCAGGGCTGGGAAGCCACGGCCGATACTGGAACTCGATCTGCGCCGGGCACGCCGAGGTGGAGCTGGTCGGATATGTCGCCCGTACGGAGGCTTCCAGAGAGAGAGCCGCAAAGGAATGGGGCGTCTCCCGGGAGAGGCTCTTCGCATCGCTGGAAGAGGCCATCGAGAGGGCTCGCCCTGACTTCGTGCTGGACGTGACACCGCCCGGGGCACACCGGGAGGTGGCGCTTGCGAGCTTTTCCGCGGGGCTCCCGGTATTGGGGGAAAAGCCCATGAGCGACAGCTACGCGGATGCCTTTGAGATTGTGGATGCGGGCGAGCGGGCAGGCTGCACTC
>CAZLRN010000061.1:0-14438 GCA_964561715.1 uncultured Spirochaetales bacterium | reverse complement strand
CGGAGAAACAGCGAATCATGTTCCACTGCCTCTCTGCGATCTTTCGAGCCCCCTCGTAGTCGAGGTTCCACCCGGTAACCGAATTGAGAGCCTCGATGGTGTTGTCGCTGATTTTCATAGGTCCCCAGATCGGCTCGCCGAGGTGACAGAGCAGCATCGAGTCGCAGAGGATAAGCCAATGGTTGACCTCCGCCGCCAGGGCCCCCTTGCCCTCGAGGACCTTTCTGTCCACAAGGCCACTCTTCTCAGCGGTGGGGCGGATATCGTGGTGGCTGCCTCCGCGGGGTCCCGTGGCATAGCCCACGGCGCAGGCCGGAAAGGGTCTGCAGGTGTGCCCGGGCCATTCCATCCCCTTGTTCTGGACGGTAAAGCGTTCGGAACCCTTGCCTACGATCTTGGCGGCATCCCGGGTTCCTTTGGCCAGGAGCTCTCCCAGCCCCTCCTGCTTGCCGATCTTCTCGATCATAGCCAGCATCGCATCTGCGTTTCCGAACTTCAATTCCAGCCCGCCGGTATCTTTCTTGGTGAAGATGCCCTTCTCGTAGCACTCCATGGCCCATGCAATGCTGAGGGCCGTGGAGATGAGGTCCACGCCGTAGTGATCGCAGAGCTCGTCTGCCTTGCACAGGACTTCGATGTCATCGACCTCGCAGATGCTTCCGAATCCGTAGATCGTCTCGTAGTCCGCACCGTTTATAACCGATTCGTAGGGGCCCTTGGGAACAACGCTGTACTTGGTGCAGTTGATGGAGCAGGCAAAGCAGGCCCGGTCACCTTTAACGACCTTCTCTCTCATTGCCTCGCCGGTGATGTTCTTCATACCCTTGAATGTTTCGGTCTGCCAGTTGCGGGTGGGAAGAATGCCTCCCTCATTCATGGCCGCCACGTTTCTCGGGGTGCCGTATTGAGAGAGACCCTGAACGGAGGGATGAGTCGCTACAAGCTCGTTGAGCTTCATAGCCGTATTGTAGACCTGGAGCATATTGGGAACGCTTACGCTGCCGGTTCCTCTCACCGCAATGGCTTTGAGCTTTTTGGAGCCCATTACGGCACCCATGCCTCCGCGGCCGGCAGCCCGAATGTCGAGAAGTATCATGGCGTAGGGAGCCATCGCCTCGCCAGCTTCTCCAATGGTGGCAATGTGGATCTCCGGATCCCATACTTCTTCCCTCAGCATTTCTTGAGTCTTGAAGGGATCCTTGCCCCACAGGTGACCGGCGTCTCTCAGCTCCACCTTATCATCGTCGATCCAGAGATAGACCGGCTTGTCGGACTGGCCTTTGATGATGATGCCATCATAGCCTGCAAATTTGAGCTCCGGACCGAAGAATCCTCCGAAGATGCTGTGGAAGAAGGAGCCGGTGTAGGGGGATTTAGCGCAGACACAGGCTCGGGAGGCGGCGGGAATCAGCGTGCCTAGCAGGGGCCCTGTCATCACGGTCATCACGTTGTCCGGTCCGAGGGGATCGGCATTGGCGGGGATTTCCTCATATAGAATTCGTGCCGAAAGCCCTACTCCTCCAACAAAGTCTCGGGCCCATTCCTTGTTGAGAGGTACCTTCTCGATCTTTCCATCCGTAAGATTGACTCTCAAGATCTGTCCGATGTATCCGCCGTAGGGGAAACCGTTAATCTCCACAATCAACCTCCTCCAACCGGGAAAATGACGGCGAGCTCGTCGCCTTCTCTGAGTTTTCGATCCATATCGAATTTCGATGTAATCGCCTCGTCGTTGAGCCGCATGAGAAAGGCAACCATCTCACCCCGATTGCTATTCAAAGCGGGGAGAAAGAACTTCTTCGCGAGCGGCTCACCATAAATTTCAAACAACCTGTCGAAAAGCCTTTTTACCGTGGCAGGAGAGTCGACCTCGACCTCTACGACATCCGAGCCTATGACGTCTCTGACCACAGAAAAGGTCTTGACCTTGATCGTTGCCATACGCCGCTCCTACTTGCTCACAGATGCCAGCCAATCCCGGGCGATCGTCTCGGCATCGTCGAGTTTCGGCCGTTCCGGTTTTTTCTCCATCTCCTTCCACTCGATCGCTTTGGGAAGACAGAATCTCACACAGACCGGATCCCCGAAGCAGTAGTCGCAGCTATCGAGGATGATGGGCACCGGTATCTCAGGGATGTCCACAAGCCGAATCTTGATTCGGGAGTTTTTCGGATTGAAGGTATTGGTCTTGACCGCCGAGCAGGCAAGCTCACAAGCCTTGCAGCCTGTACATTTTTCCATATGGATTTCGATGTGTTTTTCCACTGTCAATGGTCCTTTCTCAAGGCCCGGAGAGCATCCTCCTTGGCCTCGTTGATATGCTCTCGCATGGTTTTTTCGCACAGATCCGGATCTTCGAGGCTTAACGCCAGGAGAATCCGACGGTGGCCTTTAATGGTCCTCTTTGCACCCTCCGGAGTGTGAAGGGTGTCGCGCCGGTACCGTAGCACATTTTCCCGCATGTTTACGAGCAGGCGGCAGAGCTGCTTTTTGTGCTGCACCATTCCGTGCAGCGTGTCGTGAAAGAGGGTATTCCACTCGAAGACTTCTTCTATTTCTCCCCTCTCGAAAGCCCGCTCCGCCTTCTCAATCAATCGATTTAGATCGGCGAGCTGCTCCTCGTCGATCTCGGTCGAAATGAGCCTCAAGGTATATCCTTCGAGAATGGCACGAATCTCGAAGAGCTCTTCCACCTCTTCCAATGAGTCTGAGGCAACAATGAATCCCCGTGTCTCGAGGGCTTTGATGAGCCCCTCGGATTCGAGCTTGTACAATGCTTCCCTGACCGGGGTTCTACTGACCCCCAGCTCCTGGGCGAGATGCTCTTCGGTCAGCCGCTCCGCTGGATTGAGGCTGCCCGAGAGGATTGCCGTTCTGAGGTCATCGTAAACCCGCTTTCTGATAGGAGCGGAAGGCGTTGTAGAATCCGGTAAGGCCATTTTGTATCCAAAAAGATTGTCGAAAAATCGAGTGCTATTTTACGTCGGATGCTAACACTTGTCAATAAAAAAATACGATCTATTATTTCTTTTAATTATAGTGATTTATCTAACGCACCGAAAAGCGTCTCGCAAACGATAACTTATCAGCATCTACAGGGGAAGAGAAAAAGCCTCATTTTGTATACAAAACAACTCTCTGGCGCACAGGGGCGGGCAAATCGCCGCTCGAGCCTTCTGCTCAACCCTCCCGATAAACCCCGAGGATCTGTCCGTAATAGACCCGGTGAAAATCGCCGCTTGGATAGCTCTGCTGAACGATCTCAGGCACGAGATCGGCATTGATCACATTGTTCTTGTGCACGACTCTGCACTCGTAGTGCACGGGGCACTGCTTGATGTAGGGAACCGCCACGTGTTGGCTCTTTTCAAGGGTAAAGCCGCACTCCTTTATCTTGTCGATGTCCCGGCCGGATTTTGATCCGCAAAGGGCCACCTCTCTTTTGAGGTCCTGTGTGGGCACATGGACGACGAACTCGCCGCATTTCTCCAGAAGCCCGAAGGTGTATCGGGAGGGGCGCACGAGCACGACAAACATGGGTCTTCCCCATATAATGCCAACGGTTCCCCAGCCAATCGTCATGGGATTTCCCGTCTCTCCGGACGCCAGGAGCAGGCCCCCGTCACCCAGCTTGTGGACCGTTTCGCTGTAAGCATCATAGGTTCCGATTTCCTCTCTCATCGTATCCTTCCTTAACGCTGTTTTGTGATGATTCTACCTAGCGGAATAGTAGCACAGCCGCCTGTCGACCACAACAGCTGTGCATCGCCGGCTTTGCACCGCCGCCCTTGATCATCTCGGGGATGGCGTACTTGCAGGCCAGGTAGGGAGCCTTGAGCATGACTGCGATAGCCTTGTCCCAATCCTCCTCCTCCTGCTCGACAACGGAGGTGTTATGGACCCGGTAGGCGTTGTTCATGAGTACATCGATGCGACCGAACGAGTGGAGGGCAAAGCGGATGAGTTTCTCCACATCAGAGCTCACCGCCATGTCAGCGTAGCAGTAGACCGCTTCACCTCCCTTTGCCTCGATGCCCAGAACTACCTCCTGCCCCAGTTCCCTTCGTCGGCCGTTTACGACGACTCGGGCTCCCTCCTCGGCGAAGAGTTCTGCGCTGCCTCGTCCGATACCGGCGGTCGAGCCCGTGACCACCGCCACCTTTCCCGATAATCTATTTGCCATCGTGCTATCGCCCTATCGGATAAGATCGATCCTGCATGAGTTGATCAAGAATGCTAACACAAAAGCTATCGAATTTGTCGCTTTTTTTATTTGAAAGAAGGGAGAACACGTATGCAACGAAAGTTTCGGGAGCGGAGCGTTTTAGATTGATGCAGTTAGCAAATTCAAAAAAATTGACGATTTCCTCGGTGTCGTGCTATAATATTGACACTTTGCGATTAGCGCTATAGAAAAATGCACTCGAGTCAGAAGTTATCTTGCAAATGACGCCCAGATGCCGAGGGTTAAGAGAGTTTATTCCTTCAAGTATATACCTGCGATTACCTGTTAGGTATGTATCAGGCAGCAACGGCGAAAAAATCAGTTCAAGAAAGGAGGAGCGTGCGATCTCGTTTCCCATCCGAGATGGAAGCCAGGTAGAAGCTTTTTCAGAGCGAGAACTCGAAAAGCTCAAAAAAGTGCCTGGAAATTAATTTAGTGGAGGAGCCAACAATGCGAAATAGGACCTTTTTTACATTAATCGTTCTAATAATTGTAGTACCCGTTTGCGTATTCTCCGGCGGGAAAAGGGAGGCTGCGACTGCGGGTGCTGAGGAGGGGAAGCCCCAGTACGGTGGGACCTTCACCATGTACGGGCACGCGAACGAGCCACCCAGCCCGAGTATCAGCGATGCGATTCATGCCTCTCTCGAGTGGCTCGAACCCATTCAGGAGAGAATCATCCATGGTGATGTGGAGAAGTACGGGCCCAGAGGCAATGGCGAATACGCCTTTCAGCTTGTGGCGTATATCCCACCCAAGTACCAGAAAGGTCAACTGATCTCCAATTGGGAGGTTACTCGCGAGAAGATGGTCTGGACGGTCCGAAAGGGGATCATGTGGCAGGCCGTGCCCGGAGTCATGGATGCCAGGGAGCTCACCGCCGCAGACATCGCCGCCGACATCAAACGCTTCAGAGAATCACCGTGGGGCGGACGGTTCGACGGGCTCATGAAAGACGTGTACGCGGAGGGCGACAAGGTCATCATTGAGTTCGAAAATTACTCTCCTGACGTCTTCTACTTCATCGGTTATGAGGACCGCGCCATCGTATCTCCGCCGGAGACAACAGCCGCGGGCGATGAAAAGTGGGAGAACCAGGGAGGTACGGGAGCCTTCAAATTCGAGGAGTACGTCGTCGGCTCTCACATGAGCTACGCGAAGAACCCCGATTACTGGGATACGACAACCATCGACGGCCAGGAATACAAGATGCCGTTCGTTGACAGGCTCGTGAGGGTCGTCATCCCGGATCAGTCCACCGCCGTCGCAGCGCTGCGAACGGCCAAGCTCGACATGTACCGGCGTGTCAACAACACGCAGTGGGAAACCCTCGAATCGACGACACCTGACTTGATGAGGAACAAGTTCGGTGATATGGCACAGGTTATTGTTCTCAAACAGAACGAGCCGCCGTTTAATGACGTCAACGTCCGGCGGGCTATAATGATCGGTACCAATTTCGAGGTCTTCCGAAAGTTTGGACGCGCCGAGGATTTTCCCGTGCACAGCTACCCGGCGTGGCCGGGAAACCCCGGAGTCTACACTCCGATAGAGAAGCTGCCTGCCAAAGCCCAGGAGCTCTACAAGTACGACCCGGACAAGGCAAAGAAAATGCTGGCCGATGCCGGCTATCCGAACGGTTTCGAGATGGACTTCTATATCTCCAGCGACGATATCGCCAATGTAGGTTTCGCTTCCCTGCTTCAGGATGAGTGGGCCAAGATTGGTGTCAAGGTCAACGTCGTTCCCCACGACTACACGACCTATAGGGGATTTCGAGATACGTTTACTTACAAGGACGCCATCATCTGCGGGACCCAGATCGGAAATGCCGTCGGATCGGTAACGAACCTTCTGGGGACCGACGCCTGGCTGAACTATGCCAAGTACTCCAGCCCGCGCGTCGATGCGCTGGCCGAGAAGATCTCTGCGGAGATGGATCCTGTGAAGCAGGATGCCCTGATCAAGGAGGCCGCCGTCATTGCAACCGAAGAGGTCTCCAGCATCGGCGCCTACCTTATCCCGGAGGGCGACTTCTGGTGGCCGTGGGTGAAGAACTTTTATGGGGAGGTAAGCATCGAAGACGGAACTTTCGGCGGCCTAATCCCCTACCTCTGGATCGACCAGACGCTGAAGAAAAGCATGGGACACTAAGAAAAGACAAGGGGGGCAAACGCCCCCCTCTTGTTTAAACGCTGCGAAGCTGTGGTATTACACGACTCTAATCGTGCAGGGTACCGAGGCGACAACAGCGAGGAAACCCACGCTTCGTAAGCCCTGCAAATGTTCTGAAGGGCGCACCAAACGCCGTCAGGCGAGGCAAGGCGGAAGACCTTGTGCCGCTGCCAACCTAATCCGGCTATCGAGAGAGAGGGGTGTAGTATGCGCAGTTATATCATCCGAAGACTCCTGATACTGATCCCCACCCTCCTCCTACTGACTTTTTTGATCTTCGTCCTGGTAAGCCTCGTTCCTGGAGACATCGTAGATGCCATGCAGGCACGAGCCTCCGAAATGGCTATGGACCGGGCCGCCATCGAGAAGGCTCTGGGGCTGGATGCGCCGCTTATAATCCAGTATGGTCGGTGGATGGGTGTCGTTCCCCAGATGGATGGCAAGGTCAGCGGTCTTTTCCAGGGGAACCTTGGAGTTTCGTGGTGGCGAAAGCAACCCGTGCTGAAGCTTGTGGCCCTCAGCTGGCCAGTCACCATCGAGCTGGGCCTCATGGCCCTGATCATAGCCAACCTCATTTCTCTTCCTATCGGGGTATACTCGGCGCTGCGGCAGAACAAAGCGGGAGACTACGTTGCCCGCAGCTACGCCATACTCTGTATCTCCGCCCCTGCCTTTTGGGTGGGGACAATGATCATCGTCTACCCCTCGATCTGGTGGGGCTACATGCCGCCTATCATGCTCGCCAAGTTTTTTGACGACCCGGCGGGCAACCTGCGAATGTTCGTCGTACCGGCCGTCGTATTAGGTATCAGCATGCAGGGCGCCAACATGAGGCTGACCCGTACCATGATGCTGGAGGTGCTGAGACAGGACTATATCAGGACAGCCTGGTCGAAGGGACTCAAAGAGAACGTTGTTGTCTTCAGGCATGCTCTTAAGAACGCATTTATCCCTATCATCAGCTCGATAGGACTACAGGTGCCGGTTCTGATAGGAGGCACGGTCATCATCGAGAAAATATTTGGTCTGCCCGGGATGGGTCGCCTGACGTTTAATGCGATAATGCAGAGAGATCAGCCTCTGATCTTCGGAACGGTGACCTTCTTTGCCGCAGCTCTCGTGATCATCAATCTGGTGGTCGACCTGACCTATGCCCTTTTGGATCCAAGGGTCCGTTACAAGTAGAGGAATAGAGCATGGCTAACAATTTGCCAGATGGAAGCACACCAACAAAGATACGGTCGGCGCCCGTCCGTTTCCTGCTCAGGCTAGTCAAGGAACAGCCCCTGGGTACCGCAGGCGCGGTCATCACCCTGATCCTGCTGCTTACCGGCATTTTTGCCGATTTCCTAGCTCCCCACGGCATGAATGAAACCTACGTGAAAGATCACCTCAGTCCACCATCGGCCGAAGTTATCTTCGGAACGGACGACCTGGGGCGGGATGTCTTCTCCCGCGTCATCTACGGCGCTCGTGTCTCGGTGATTGTCGGCCTCTCCGGCTCCATTACCAGCACGATAATCTCTCTGCTTATTGGTGTCCTTTCCGGCTACCTCGGCGGCAAGGTAGACCTGTTGGTGCAGAGGGGCGTTGACATCTGGATGTCTTTGCCAAGCCTGGTGCTCCTTATGATCATCGTCACTATCGTCGGAACAGGAATGATGCCCATCATCATTATTCTTGGGTTGATCTATGGTATTCCAGGCTCCAGGATAATAAGGGGGGCTGTTATCGGAGTCAAAGAGAACGCCTATGTAGCTGCCGCCCGGGTGATCGGCTGTTCTACCAGCAGAATAGTCACCAAACATATCCTCCGAAATATTCTCGCACCCGCCATTGTCCTGTTTACCATACGAGTGCCAGCGGTAATCCTGACTGAGGCCAGCCTGAGCTTTCTCGGTTTTGGCCTCCCACCTCCTACTCCGAGTTGGGGAGCTATGATCAGTGGCGCGGGCCGCGAATACATGTTCCAGGCTCCGTGGATGGTCCTGTGGCCGGGTCTCGCCCTGGCCATTGTGGTCTACGGGATAAACATGTTTGGCGACGCTGTGAGGGACTTGGTTGACCCAAGGCTGAGGGGCGGCGCCGGGCAGTATGGATTAAGGCTCAAAAAAAAGCTGAAGCAGAAACCTGAATCCAGCAGTTAGCGATTCCAGTTTTCGCCGTCGCGCCAATGAAAGCTGGCGCTCTTTGGATACTCCGAGGTCTCGCTGGCCCGATCCAGGTCGACTCCATCCGCTCTCAACGCATCCCGCAGCTTGGCTCCCCGCCTGGCCGAAGCGATTGCCGCTCCGATTCCCGCGGGACCTCCTCCGACGACGAGGACTTCGGTGGTGATGAGGGTTTTCATTTTGCCTCCTTGACGGCCCGCCCGACGGCGCGTAGATTCTCGATTCGCATTTCGTCGTACTCCCGGGAGACTACCAAACCGGCGGCGCCGGCTTCGAAGGCCTTGAGTGTGGATCGATAGACCAGCTCGGGATTGCTGGGAAAGCGCTGCTCGTTCCAGGGGATATCGAAGCCCACGCCGGCGTAAACGGGGATGCGCCCGGCTACGGCATCGACGCATCTCTTGATCTCCTGATAGACATAGTCAGCCGAGAAGCCCCGCTCATTCATCTCCTCCAGTCGAGGCTCCTCTTTGGGGTTGCGCCCGGTGAAGGCGTAGAGAAGATCCAGTATCTGTGCCTCCGAAAGCTCCTTGAGTCCACGCTGATGTTGCCCCTCCACAAAGCGTCTTCGAGCGCGGGGACCGGCAATGTCGTGATACACCACAGGCTTGATCCAGTCAGAATAGGCTACCATCTCGCTGTAATCCATCTCGGCGCGGTAGATCAGATCCCATGTTGTACCCTGGTGATAAACATGCCAGCCCACCTGAGCCTCCGGCTTGATGGCCTTGATCGCACCGTAGATCCTCCTGGCAAGCCCCTCCTTGCAGTCGTGCCAGAGATACTCCCAGGCCAGGATCTCGGGGTATCGAAGCATGAGTCTGAGAATGGCAACCAGCACTCCGTCCGCTGGAATGACCGTCCCGCTTGTGAGGCCCTCGATCAGCTCGTAGAGCTTTCGAAAGCCCGTGCGGGCACGTTCGGTATCGATGCCGCGAGCCCTACCGGCCTCGAGGCAGTAGGGGCAGAAGCAGATCGGCACGGGACCGTTGGGATTGCCCATCAGGAGGTTGGGAAGGGGGCCGCTTCGCTCGGATCCGTATTTGAAGCCGTCCAGGGGATAGCTCTTGAACAGATCCTCTATAGTGGACAGCCACCAGTTGATGTAGTCGGGATTGTTGAAGCAGGGCAGTTGAGTGGGTCTGTCGTAGACATCCAGCGTCAGAATCTTAGACCAGTTCGGAATGAGACCGGGTAAGTCCGCGGCGAAACCCTCGAGAATGCGTCCATAGAGCTTCATTCCCCTTTTCTTGAGGGGTTCCACAAGCTCAGCCAGCACATCCCGGTCGTGGTATTCCCCCTGAGATCGGGCCTCGTCGTGGCGGAGTATGGTGCCGCCGTAGTATCGGTCGTGGGGCGTGAACCACACCCGCGTGAGGTCCCGCTCCCGGGGATCTCGGACCGGCACTCCATGATCCGGTGAGATCACATCCGGGTGGCGCTCTTTTGCGAATCCCTGATAGGTCGTGGCGTAGACAAACACTGTATTGATGCCCGCCGTCTCCTGCAGCACATCCAGGCAGTGGTCAGCACCCTCGTCGAGCACACTGTGTGAGCCCAGTTGTATTCCGAGAAACTTCTCTTTCATGCTCCGCAGCATATCGGTTTTCCATTTGAGTGTAAAACCTTCGAAGGTCGCCGTAGCGGTGGTGGTTTCCAGATGGTCTTTTACACGTTCTGTTTTTTAGGCATTATAGGAGCAGTACTACAGAAAGCCAGGAGGTGGATGTTGTGAGTAAGAGAAGAGCAGTAAGAATAGGCTTGATAGACAGAACCCTGGGGGAGAGAGACGGAACGGAGAGTCCCGTTACCTTTGGAATCGAGCAGCTCTCTGCAGCGATGAACGAGGCGGGTGTGAGAACCGAGAACGTTAATTTTTTCACCCAAGCAGACACAAAATTGATTCTGGCCGTTGGTCTGGTATCTGATCTCCTGATACACCGGCTATTGGCTTTCAGCAATGTTGGGGTATCGGGCCGGATCGACGCTTTCAAGCAGATATCAGCAAAACAGCCGCCTCCTTTCACAATGGGAAGCTTAGAGGTCGAAATACCTGTTGCAGGTGAGCTTCCCGACGTTTTTTTGAATCCGGGGGTCCGCGAGGGGATCGTGATTCGATGGTGCCGGCACGAGGGAGCTCGGGTATTGGTCATCGCCGGCACCGACAAAGTGGGTTTGATGTACGGGCTGCTCGAGATAGCCGACAGGATCAGATTGGAAGGAGTAAAGGCTTTTGATAGCATAGAGGACCTTACCGAACTGCCCGACCATCGGAACCGCGGATTGGATCGATTCATCATGGGTCCCCTGGACGACGAGTGGTTTTATGCAGATGAATTCTGGGAATATTACCTGGACAGGTTGGCCCGCTGTCGTTTCAATCGTTTTGCGCTCATAACAGGATTCGACACAGCATACCTCTCTCCTCCCTATCCCTACTTTGTCAAAGTTCCCGGCTACCCGAACGTTCGAGCGGCGGGATTGACGGATAAACAGCTGCAGCGAAATCTCGATCGCCTTAGGCGGATCGGACGAGCCTGCAGACGAAGGGGAATCGAGTTCGTATTTGGAAGCTGGCAGCAAACGCCTTGGACCAAGAACCAAACAGTGCAGATCGAGGGCTTGCCCGAAGACGAAGCCGAGCTAGCCGACTACTGCACCGCTGGGCTCAAAACCCTTCTCGAACAATGCGAAGAGATCGATGTGATTCACTTCAGGGTCAACCACGAGGCCGGAATCGGGGATCAGAAATCCAACGAAGCCTTCTGGAAGCAACTCATAGATGCGGTAGCCATTTGGGGAAGCCGGGTCAAACTCGATCTGAGAGCCAAAGGCCTCACCGACGGTATGATCCAACACGCCCTGGATCAGGGACTCGATGTAGCGGTGCCGACCAAGTACTGGTGCGAGCAAGCAGCGCTCCCTCACCATTTGACGCAAATGCGTAGAGAGGAGCTGTCTCAGCTGGACAATCTGAATCACAGCCGCCGGTACAGCTATTCAGATCTTCTGCGCAAGCCGCGATGGTATGATGTGATCTACAGGCTGTGGAATCTGGGAAGCACGACCCTCTTCATGTGGGCAGATCCCGACTACATCCGGCGTTTCTCTGCAAGCTGCGAGCTCGGAGACGCAGCCGGGTTCGAGGTGGCGGCGCCCCTCAGCATGAAGGGGGGGCACGCTGTGATACAGCAGAAGCCCTGGCCCATCTTCGACGATCCGAAGCTCAGATCTGGGAAGTGGGAGGACGAGCGATACTGGTTGTACTACCTCCAGTGGGGCCGCATCGGATACTCTCGTAAGACACCGTCAGAAGTGTGGCAGAGGGAAATCAAAGCACGATTCGGCGAAAAGATTGCGGATCCGCTGGAAAAGGCGATTAGATCCGCCAGCCAAATTATTCCCCTCATAACTGCTTTCCACATGCCTATGCATCCCATGCTTACCTACTGGCCGGAGTTCTCTACAGGTGCAGCTCTCTTTGCAGAAAATAACCACAACAGGAAATTCAACGGGACCTTCTACGGTGATGTCTCCTACGGAAGCGCAGAACCGAGCGATCCGGGCCTCTTTTATGGAGTCGACGAGTATACGAGTGATAGAGCCAAGAATCGGATCAAGGATAAATACACGCCGCTTCAGGTTGCTCGCTGGCTGCATGGATTTGAGGAAGAAGTGAGAGGGGCTGTGGGGTACGTCGATCGCCTGGGCGGCGAAAAGCCGATAGCCGAGCTCAAGGCCCTTCGCCTCGATCTGCTTATGTTGGCCGATCTGGCCGCCTTCCACACAGATAAGATCCAGTCGGCGGTCGCACTGGGGCTTTCATCGAATTCGAAGGGCGCCGATCGCAGCCGCTACCTCAGGATGTCTCTCAAGCGTTTCTCGGGAGCACGGGAAGCCTGGATATCGCTCTCGGAGCGGGGCATCGGAGCCTATCACGATCCACTGGAGTTCAACGCCGGCGCGAGCACGGTACGGAGGGGTCAGTGGCGGGACTATATACCAGAGATCGACGCCGACCTGGCCAAGCTCGAGTCTCTGTTGAAAGGCGCCTCAGATTTCCCAACAGCTTCCATCGGGCCGGCGGGAGTGGAAGCGTGGCCCAGTCTATCTCTGGAGCTTCCTCTGGATTGGCCCGCAGGCAAAGATTTAGTTGTAGAGGTGCAAACTGGTGCTGCCGATAGGTTCCCTCAAGGACTCACACTGCGGTACCGCCACACCAACCAGTTAGAGGGCGCTTTCAAAAGCGTGAAAATGGCGCCTACCGAAAACGGTTACAGAGGCGGTATTCCTGGACGGTATATCCAGAAGGAGTGGGATCTGCTTGTGTACATCACAGCGGTGCTCTCAACCGAGATTGTGCTGATTTGCCCCGGCCTGTATCACCCGAGTCATGCCTTGCCTTATTTTGTGGTGAGAACCTAGATAGGCTATTGCCAGCGCAGCCGCGCATGCTACCGCGCACGCAGCCGCGCATGCTACCGCGCACGCAGCTGCGCATGCTGCCGCGTACTATAACATGCACGCTATTGTGCCCGAAACTCCTCGAGGTACATCTGCAGGCGCCTGTAAAACTCAATAGAGAATTTGTTCTTGATGATGCTCTCAGAGGCTTTACCCATGAGATCGCGCCATTGCATCTCTGCATCCTGCGGAACTTCGTGAACAACGAGTCCATGTTTTTTCATCACCTGCATTGACTTCTCTTCCAGAGCACCGCTTTCCGCAGCAAAAATTCTTTCCGCTTCGGCGAAGGCCTCGATCAGCTCATCCCGGTATTTCTCGGGGACGCGATCCCAGATGCTGGTTTTGATAAGCAGCGCTCCGTAGATGGGCAGAACCTTGAGAAGGCTCATGTTTTGGCCGACGCTGAACCACTGGAAGGCTGCCGCGATCATAGGTGGCGAATAAAAGGCGTCCACCATGCCGCTTTGGAGCCCCATCATGAGATCCTTGGCCGAAAGGACAATGGCGTTGAAACCCATATTTTGCCAGCCGCTTAGAATGTCAGCGTCAGAGCTCTGTATAGCCAATCTCTGGCTCTTCAGGTCGTCTGGATAGATGACAGGCTCCCTGGCAAAGAGATGGACCCATCCGGCAAAAGACCATCCGAGCACCGTAAATCCCTTGGAGGCGATCTCCTCCTCGAACTCATCCTTCACCTTATCCAGCACATAGTGGTATTCCTTTTCGCTCTTGATAAAAAACGGCAGGTTTAGTGCCAACATCTCAGGCGCAATATCCCCCAGCCCTAATGCTGTTACGGCAGCGGCATGAAGCTGTCCGATCCGCATCTTGCGGAGCATATCCTCCTCTCTGCCTGCAATTCCACCAAGGTAGAGCTTGAGCCTGACCTGGCCGTTGGAAATGCGCGCCCAGCGAGCTGCCAGTTTGTTGAGGGCAATCCCCCAGGGGGAGCTTGCTGGAGCCATACAGCCCAGTTTAATGTTCAGGCCCGAAGCAGGGGCAGCGAGGAAGACTGCAAAAACTAACAGGACGAAGGTTATAGATCGTCGAAATTTCATGGCCCATCCTCTCATGTTAGCAAAAGATAATCAATTAAACTCATTGGGCCAACCGGAAGACTGTAGCTCTCGCGTCCCCCAACCATTTCTGTTATGATGGGCACCAGTTGATGTGAGGGCATTATGGCGGAAACACTAAAGGAAACAATGCAGACCGAGATAGCGGGGCGGTACGATGTAGTTGTTGTGGGAGGAGGTATCGCCGGTGTCAGCGCAGCTCTGGCCGCTGCAAGGAGCGGCCATACGACGTTGCTCATCGAAAAGAGTGTGATGTTGGGGGGGCTGGCAACCCTGGGATTTATCATCCTCTATGAACCCCTCTGCGACGGAAAGGGAAGGAAG
>CAZLRN010000060.1:0-14716 GCA_964561715.1 uncultured Spirochaetales bacterium | reverse complement strand
CATCTATTGAAATGGTGAGCTAGGGCGCTGCGGTTCATAGGCCGGTCGTGCCATCTCCCGAAAAAGATTATGTCCTCTGGATCGGTAAACTTCGATACTTCGGACCACCACGTGAGCATCATCTCCGCTCGTTTCGGCAATAAGACAACTCGATTGTATCCACCCTTGGTTTGTTCAAGGAGAAGTGCATCGGGCTCTACCCGGTGACGCCACCTCAGCCCCCGGATCTCTCCGCTCCTCATTCCCGTACAAGCAAGCACAGTGAAGCACGTTGCCCACATAGGCGATTCCCATAGCTGCAAGAGCTCGTCAGTGTCTTTCGGAAAGAGATCCGCAAGCTCTTTTGGTGTGAACACGTCGCGCCTACGCCCCTGGTTGGCGAAGGGCTCTGCCTTGTCAAGCGGATTGACCCGAATGATCCCTTCCGTCTCAGCCTCACGTAGGACGATTCTCAAGGTATACAGGATGCTGTTCTTCGTTCCGTTCGCCAGGGGGAGTGAGACAAGCCAGTTTTCAATTTCCACCCGGTTGATCTCCGAGATCCTCTGATCACCAAAAGCCGGGAGAATGTGAAGTTCAAGGTGTCCCCGTCTACACCGCGCCATACCCTCGGAGAAAGACCTGCCCTTTGCATGTTGCCTGGCAATCCAGTTGCAGCGATCCCAGATAAAAAAATCCTGGCAATATTCCCGCAGAGTGTGCCTTGATACCCGACCCTCGGCTAATAGCCTGTGCACGCCATCCTGGGCCTCTCTCTTGTTTGACTTACCTGTCGAATGGAATGTCTTTTCGCTTTTAAGCCGGTAGTACCAGAAACGGCCTCGCTTGGTTAAATAAAAATCGACCATGAGTTTACCCCATGGTCAATTTTCACATTTCCTTTCACATTTGTCAATAATAAAGCCCTCAATTTTTTGAGGGCTTATAAATCTTTGCTTTATAGGCTTTTATTTGGGCGGCGGCGGACTCGAACCGCCGACCCCTAGCGTGTCGAGCTAGTGCTCTAACCAATCTGAGCTAGCCGCCCCTACTCACAAATGGACCGGTGTTTACAGACAAAGACTATAGCGCTTTTTGACTCGCAGATCAAGTGCACCTCTAAGAATTAAAGCTATTTTTTTCATTGACATCTCGACGCATATGGCTAGAATTGATATGTAATATGGATTGTTTGCTTTTCGAAAGCTCTTCGAAAGACAGGGATACTCTTGCGCAGCTTTTGTTGGCAATAGGGGTGAAGGCAATCTCGGTATCAGCAAAAGAGGAAGCTTTGAAGGTCATAGGCGCAAGCTCTGAATTAGTGTACGCCATCATCGATGTGGATAGCGCTGAAACGGATGGGCTCGAACTTGTTAAAGATCTGAGGAGCAATCCTGAAACCAGCAGAATAAAGGTAATTGTCAATTCAACACAAACAGGCAGAGAGTTCGTCCAGAGTCTCGTCGAGTTGGGAATTAACGGTTACCTTGTCAAACCCTTTGACCAAAAAAAGGTATCCCAAAAGCTAAAGGAAATCCTTCTCGGGGGGCCTCTCTATGGACACGAAAAACGTCAGCATATTCGAGTCTCCCCGGATCCCGGCGAGTTGCTCAGACTACATTTCCGCATGCCGGGGCTTACAGTCCTCATAGCCGGCAAGATCAGAAATATCAGTATGGGGGGCGTAGCGGTAGAGCTCTTCAATCCCCCCGAGCCTGATGTCCTCCAGCCTGGAAGCCGCATTCCCAAGTTGCAGTTCAACCTCGGAAGAAACTCTCTCTCACCAAGCGGGAATATTGTCGTTTTTAAGGAGAAATTTCTGGCCATTCGTTTTGGTGACCTCTCACAGCAGGAGAGAGAGATACTGGCCCACTACATTTACAAGAGGCTTTCCGTTCCGGCTGCATCCTCTGAAAACAACTGAATTTGTCTTTTCCCCCTATCCCATTCCTGCGTTAGCACGTTCTTGATATTTCCGGAACATCCGGAATAAAAAAAGAGGGGCGAATAGCCCCTCTTTCTATATCTTTTCAAGAAGTTTCTCTATAACTGGCCTATTGTTCTCCGGAAGTCTCTTCGAAAACCTCGGTCTCCGGAGACTGCTTCTTCTTTTCGAGCCAGCGCAGTACCTGGATATTGCCGACTCTTCTGATTTCTGCAGCTCTTCGAGCTCTCTCACGATCGGAGATGATACCCCATTCGCCCTCGTCGTCAATATCTCTGTCGACGGTTATGATGGCCTTGTCGTAGATCACCTCTATATCTTTAAAATAGACGACAAAATCGCTTCCGATGTTTGAGCCATCTCTATGAATGATAAATCCGACGAACTTCATAAACGGGAAGGCCTGGGGATACAGCGGTGTTGTGCGGAGCTCCCGGTCTCTCACCTCATCGATGTAGTTGGGATTCTTCCAGACGATCTCTTTCCAGCCATCGAAGTTCAGGTGATCCATGAAGATATCGTGAGTCGCGCCGGTTTGATCCTTGTATCGCATGCTTAAACCGTGAGGATAGTTGGAGCCATAAACCTGAACCTTGATGGATTTGATGCTGCCCACATTTTTTATGACGCCCATTCCCTCGTATTTGCTGTTCTTGTCCACGAAGCCGGGCTCGCCTGTCTTGACGCCTCGCTGTTCGTTGAGGGAATTCATCTCATCTTCGGACATATCCCGAAGCTCACCGTTCTCAAAAACCGTAGGATGCTGAAAAGCTGGAATTTCAAACGGTGGCTTGACGATTGCATAGGAATTGTAAGCCCCATCAGGAAAGTGGATCCGGGCTCCCAGTACCTTGCCAAAGCGTTTGCTAGAAACCTCCTGGCACTTGGAAAAGCGCATATTTTGAACAGTTTGTGCCGAAGAGGCTAGCTCGACTTCCCAATCATCCAGGGCGAGTGAGATGAGCATCCTCTTCTTTTCTTCAACGGTATATGCCGCCCCCGCTTGGCTGCTGAAGTCAACCATTGAGGCGCCATGCATTCCCCTCTCATCAAACTGTTCGTCTGATTCCAGCTGGGCAAAATCGATTAGAATCTGCCGATCGGCAAACACTAATACACTACAAAACACATAAATCAAGAGCAAGATTGCCAGTTTTTTCATGCAAAACTCCTTTCAATGAGCTCTTTCTACGTAAATTATAGTTCACAAAATTTGTTTGTCAATAAAGTTTTTTTATGGACAGAAATACATCATAACTGCAAATCATCGACTGTGGTTGTCGGCTACTTTAGCATCGTCGCGGTGTAGTTGATACCATTTACAAATCTATTAGAAGCTTCTCCGTGGGACGCACTGAAATCGGGTATCTGCCCCTCTATAAAAACGTAGACCTTTTTGAGAAATGGAAAATTAAAGAGAATCGTGTTGCCCATTGCCTGGATTTGCGCTTCCGGCGCTAATGTGGAATGTGGGGCCGAATTCAATATTTCGCCCGATAGATTGAGAAAGAGCTTATTCTGGTCGAGAACAAGGGAGTAAAGCACAACCTCTGGTGAAACGAGGCGGGAATGATTGTGGCTAAGCGGACCCAATATGATTTCTTCGACAACTAAACGAATATTGTCCAGGCGCCTCTTCTGCCGAGGGATAATCCTCTCTTCGGCGGAAAATCTAATTCCGCCATCTTGACGCTTGGTCTTGACCTCGGGAAAGAAGAATGTACGTTCCACTTTGCGGTTGCCTGCAAGGAGGAAAATGCCGAGAGAGAGTAAAAGCAACACGACAAGGAGGAACCCTCCCTTCATCGTCTTGCCATCACGCGGTGTCAACAATCGCTACTCCGTGAAGCCCTTGGTGTTTTCGAATGAGCTGATGAATTTTTGAACCCCATTATATATACCCACGGTAAGCTTCTGCAAGTACTCGTCTGTTCGCAGTAACCGGGCTTCCAGAGGATTGGTGACGAATCCTAGTTCTATAAGAACCGAAGGCATTTTTGAATTTCTAACCACAAACCAGTTTTCCGCTTTTAGTCCTCTATTGGGGCTTGCGTTCCCAACGGTTTGCTGGATCCCGCCTAGGATGTCCCTGGCAAGAATGATGCTCTCTGTAAGATATTCCACCTCCAGCATCGTGTTCAGGATCGGCAATATCTCCTTGCTCTCATCATCTACTTGGGTTTCGTCGATCAGCTCTCTCTTTGTTTCGGGAGGAAGATACCAGACTTCAAATCCGTTCGATTTGGACGTGAAAGCTGCATTAGCATGAATAGAGATGAAGATGATAGCTTCATTATCCTCAAGAGAGATACTGTTAGCCATCTCAGTTCTCTCCTCCAGCTCTAGAAAGACATCCCTTTCGCGAGTCAGACGAATCGTCTTGGCGGGGTATCGATTGGAAAGAAGCTCAAAGAGCCGTTTCGAGACATCCAAAACAACATCCTTTTCCTGAACAACAAGCGCCTCGCCCTTAGAATTATGCCTTCCTATAGCACCTGGGTCCTTGCCGCCATGTCCGGGATCGATCAGAACGACAGCCACCCGAGGAGCAACCAAGGCCTCTGAACTAGTTGCCAAGAACTCCTCGATCTTTTTGGCTGTAGGCTCGGGAACCGCTATCGAACCGTCCCGACGGATGATTTCCTCGGCCATTACCGCCTGCGAATACCCGAGCAGCAGGTAGGGCACGCCGAGCTTGAACACAACCGTTTCTTGACCCTTCACAATGCGTCCAAAATCTCGGACAGGTTCCCACTCAAGGTGTGAGCCCGTCTTTTTGAGGAGGTCGTTCATATCCACGTAATCGCCAAATGCTGAATGGAAAGCGAGGAAAAGGAAGAGTATGGCTAGCTTAACGGTTATTCTCATCGAGATCCTTCAGATCACTGTTCTCGTATTGTGTCGATAGCGTAAACGCCCCCCTGTATGCCGGCCTTCAAAAACGCGTTCCAAAAAACTCGCCCCAAAATATGCTGTTCTGATTCGAGCGACCTCACCACCGATATGCCGGTGATTGATGTCACACGATCCATGGCGTTTTGAATGCTTATGCCGTGCCAGTCCCTGCAATCCTCTTTGCCCAAATCCGGAAGATCCAGGATGGCCAGCTCTCCTTTGCCCGCCCTTCGAGGCGGCATCGATCGAAGGGCTTCGCAATTGCGCCGATCCTGTAAGTGAAAGGCTGAAACTCCTTCAAGCCCGGGAACCTTCGACGAATCGCCGGTAGAAGACAGGAACCTGTCGGTGACTGGATTGTTGGCGACAAGTCGTACAAAGAGACAGCTTAGCGCCTGCTCGGCTGCGGCCACCGCCTTTGTTCGTGTTGCTGCAACAGTTATCACGTTGCCGCACTTTTGCACATTATTCGTTGGAAATACGACTTCATCGTCCCCCTGAGCCAGTAGAAATATTTCCCGCACTCCGCTTATTCGTGAAGCCTCATCTCTTCCCATTATTTCGCGGACAGTTCCCGGAATCGATATCAGCGCACGCTCCGCAGAGATGTGATTGTAAAGGGGGGTGAGATCCCCCGGCTCGAGTCCTACTGCGAGGTTTAGCGCAGCAGCCGTCACCTCCACTCCCGATGAGTAGGGAAAGGTCCATCCGGACATGTAACCCCCGGAGAGTCGAGCCGCTATCTCCCCTATCATCGGGCCCTTTTCAGTTATCTTGATGTCTCCCTTAGCTGCTCCATTCTCGATTCCCAGCGCAGCAACGCCTCGTATAAATACGTGGGCTGCCTGCATGAGGATTTCCCGCCCCAGTTCACTCGGCATCGTGTGGCCCATTTCAACAAAATAGGGCGAAAAGCAGATATGGCGATCAGCTATGCCGCATAATGTGACCGTGCCCTTGTGAGCGATGGCATCCACACTCAGCTCGGGGCCCTTCATATATGATTCCAGAATGACTCGACGAACTCTAGAGGCGGCAATCGCCCGGTCGAAGGCTTGTCGGAGGCTCTCAACAGAGTCCACCCGCTGTACCCCCCGGGCTCCCATGTTGTCAACGGGCTTTACGACCACCGGAAGCGGAACCTCAGCGAGGGCTTCGACGGGATCGTCATTTTCGCCGAGATCCACGAAATCGGGAGAGGGGACTCCGGCTTCTCTGAATGCCCTCCTCATTCGCGCTTTATCCGTTGCACGAAGGGCTACCTCATAAGCAACGCCAGGCAATCCATAAGCATCAGCTACGGCCGCAACGGTGGTGGAGAAATCGGTTCCAGCCGTAAAGACACCGTCCAGTCCCCCGTCTTCGACATAACGACCAGCCATCTCAACCATTCCGTTTCGATCAGCAAGGTCCACATTTTCGAATCGATCGGCCAATTCGATGCCCGGAGCGGCAGGATTGACATCTGCTACGATAACCCGCCATCCCCTAGATTTGGCCTGCCTGATAGCAGGCAGCTGCATTATTCCTCCGCCGAGAATAAGAACCGTCTTATTCATAGATATCTCGCCTTTTGGTCGCATAAACCTCAAAAGTATCTCCCAGATTGAAAACGCGACTCAGAGAATCGAGCAGTCTCCAGAAAGGACCTCCGCGGGTTATTCCCTGTGCACCTGGAAACCTTTCAGGATGGTGGCCGGTAATTCTGATTCTGCGTATCTGGAATCCGTATCGCTTCAAGAGCTTTCGTACCGTGGCTGGGGACCACACGGATCGGTGATCAGTCGGGCTGTTCTCCAAGAACTTCTCTTGGTCTTTTAGACCGCTGATTCCCTGGAGATTAGGGGTCGAAAAGGCGAACACGCCGCCTAACGGAAGGAGTCGGTTGACCTTGGCCAGAACATTACGAAGGCCTACAAAGTGCTCGATAACGTACCACATGGTTACAACATCTACTCTCTCGCCTTCGAAGTCTTCAAACCGGATCCTTTTAGCCGGGATGCGCAGCTGATCTCGAACGTAGCGGATGGAGCTCTCCGAAACATCAATTCCGTGGACACGGAATCCCTCCTCCCGGGCAGCCTGGAGAAAAGGCCCAAGCGCGCACCCCACATCCAACAGCGCTCTCTGCCCAAAATTGCCGAGCAACTTCTTGATAGGTACCAGCCTCTGATGAGAGGCCTTTTTAATGCTCTCAAAATCCTCGAGATAGGACCTGCCGTATTGCAGCCTGTACTGCTCTTCGAAATACTCCTCGTTATAGGTCTTTTCATGGCCAGAAAAGGACAAAAGATAAACCAGATCACAGTTTTTGCAGCGCAGGTAGCTTCTCAAGGGGAATCGAGCGATCACTGGATTTCGAGTATGGCCACAGCCGGGGCATATAACCGTTTCTTTTGGCCTCCGGAGTTGAGTCAGCCACCCGCTGAGCGAAGGCTGATCTGCATCGAGTTTTTCTCGAAAGAATTTGAGCAGTTCGACGAATCGTTTCTCGTTACGGAGCAGAGCTTTTAGCTTGTTCACAGCGGGTCTCCGTATTCCTATTTCCGGTAGACCCCATTCCCTGCTCATGCAACGGTGATACCTGCTTGGATTGAATAGAATAACCGGAACGCCTGCCGCGAGGCATTCAAAACATGTGATCCCAAATGACGTCAACACGAGATCGTATCGAAAGAGCGATTCTCTGAGATTCTGAGGGCTCGCCAAAACACGGACTGGTGGTAGACTTCGGGAAGTGGCGATAATATGATCGATCATCTTCCTGGCTTCTTCTAGGAAGGCCGGCCCTATAACTATCGTAAGAGTCATATCTCGCGAACTCGAAGATCCCAATAATTTCTTAGTCAAAGATCTGAGTAGAGTTTGAGTCAATCCCGCTGGATCTTCTCCGCCGAAACTGATAAGTATCCTTCTGAAGGGATAGACCAGTCCACTTTGCTTTCTATAACCGGCTCTTGGTAGATCCATCAGCGAAAGTCCGGATAGATTCGGCTTGGAGGCTTTCCTTTTAGCAGGTAAGGAATCGATTATGTAGGGCAGATAGGGACGAGCTGGTCCCCCCTCATCAAGGCCGATTAGGTAGCCATGATGACCGAGGCTCTCCGCCTCCTCAATGTCGGTTGCCCTACGATCGAGCAGGATAAAGTCCCAATTCCCTATGTTGACCATATCCTCAGGTGGCAAGGCTCGTCCAGCTGGAATCTCGATAACCTGCTCTCTTTGGGGATTCTGCTTTGCGAGTATAGGCGCATCTAGCTTCTCTGCCAAATCAATGCAACGTCTTACGTGGCCTGTGCCGTTACCCTTCGAAGCTACCGGCGAAAGCAGAAACCTTCCCATCTAAACGGCTTCTCCTTTCGCCACCGTCTGCTTCAACCACTGCACGAGAGCTTCGATTTCGATCGGTTCTCCTTGGTAGAGCTCACGATAGATTTTAAGAACGAATTCATATTCGTGTTTCTCGTCGATACTAACTTTGATCTGCGGCAGATGATACTCCGCAGGACACGGCTCCTCGAGAACTTTGAATCTCTGTGGGTGTCTATATAGATAAGTAGTCATATGCTCTCGCTCATAAGGATCTTTCGCTTCGCGCTCTGCAGCAAAAAGGGATGCAGCGCTCACCACTTCGACGCCGGTACCGAGTGGAAGCCCCAAATAATGACTCAGATCAGCATTCCTTTCGTCATGGAGCTTGATGATCGCCTGACCGAGGATTGCCGAAACCAGCGGATTGTCTCCCGTTGCGCGCACGATCACGTCTGTACCGTAATGCCGGGCGGCCATGGCATAGCGGGAGAGAACATCGTCCTCGGGGCCAACAAAAACCTCAAAGCCCTCCGAGAGAGCGTAGGGTTTAAGTGCCGGCACGCTGGACTCGTCCGTGAGCATGGCATGAACTTCAGAATCTATGTTGTTGAGCGCTCTCATTACGTGCTCCACAATCGTGCCGTTGATAAGTGGCAGCAGAGTTTTTTGCTTGAGTCGCTTCGAACCGATTCTTACCTGCAAAAAGATACCAGTGCTCATTCTGAAACAGCCCATCCCGCGACTAGGCTTCGTGAGTCCTGCACGAATCTCTCGCGATTGGCTCTTATCCAACTTCTTACCGAAAGAAACTCCTTGAATGAGTAAATCGGCCCCGTGTCGGAGTGCATCATGTATACAAAAAACTTATACCAGGGCAGTTTCCCTATGGGTCTGTCCTGGATTCTCCCAAGTTTGAGGGCGATATTCTTCAGATAAAAGACCTTATAACTCGCATCAGGGGTATTGTCCTCGGGAATCACTTCGCCAGAGTAGCTGAGCTCGAGAGATGTATTGCAGGCGATTCGCTCGCCCCACATATGAGCTCGAAATCCGAAATCCATCTTCTGCCAGTAGGGATTGACGATTGCAGGATCATAACCGCCAACCAGGTGATATCGGCCTACATCGTAAATCCCGCAGTAATCAAACGGAAAGATGCTCAGCATGCCGTCAACGATAGATTCCCAAGGAACAATCTTAAGCTTTCTGCCCACAAAAGCCGGCACATGAATTGTGGGAACAGGAACCGATTTCATATCCTTTATGAGAGGCACGGCGCAGAGGCCGCTCTTCTCAGCGATGCGCTGGATGGTCTCCTCTTTCAGGCTCCGACGTGCGATCTTCATGTCACTCCAGATAACCAGCACCTTCTCGGAACGTACCTCCTGAAAGCCGAGATTGATCTGATCTCCAGTCGAGACATCTTCTTTGAGGAGTAGGAAACGAACAGATGGAAACCTCTTTGCCCGGCTTTCGATGTCATAGGAGCTATCGGGTCCCTCAACACAGAGGATCTCGGCAAACCCTAAATTCTCATTCTCTGATAGAAACTCCTCTCGATTGAATTTGCCCACTCGATTGAGCAGGAGAATTGTGAGGGGCGGTGGTTTTTTGAGAATTCGGGTTTCCCTCTGACCAGTAACGACTGTGTAAGGAATCCTATGGCGATCAGAAATTGTAGGTGTAGTATTCATCGCAATCCCTGCAGAGAGACGGGTATTTTGCTTCGAGATGCTTGTCATAGACTCGAGATCCATTGTTCCATATTTCCTCAAGTCCATGCTCCCAGATATTTCCGAGTAGGTTTTGGCCCCCGATATCTTCCCGGCACATTGGGACGCTCCCGTCGAGCAGTATGACGACGTCCCTCTTGATGTGCCAGCATGGGAACCGCTTGAGAGGCGAGAGGTCTGTTACCCGCTTATCCTCGAGCTCCTCACAGAAGTGATCGTACTTTTGAACAATGACATTAGCTGTCTTTTCCTTCCACTGCTTGAAGAATCGTTCGAGGTCCTCCTCGTTATCCTTCATGCGCACCGCCTGGACATATAGATCTTCCGGAAACGCCTCCAGAAGATTCTTTGCGGTTTCGAGGGCTTCGGCCATGCCCTCACCTCTCAGCTGTCGATACACAGTCTCACTCCACGCATCCAGAGACAGGATCCATGTCAACGATTTGCCTGGGTTTAGTAAGACATTCTTCGGGGATGAAACATCTGATTTGATGCGCCGAAGTACATCCCCCTTCCAGCCTACTCCGGATGTTTCGACGATAAGACCAAGTCGATCCCGACGAGCCACTGAGAGAATCAGCTCGGCAATTTGACTGTGATAGGCTGGTTCGCCCCACAGAGAGATGTTCAGGATCGCATCATCACAGAACTGCTCCACCTGATCGAGGATCTCTTCGAATTTGTCGACCGGCATCTCCCCCTGTTTCCCAATTGCTGGATTCCGCATAGCTGGATAAGGGCAGTAAGCGCAGTTTTGAGGACAGCCCTCGACTATTTGCACATTGAAGAATGCCGGGAGAGTCCGCATCATTTCGGGTGACTGCTGGAGGGATCGAATGATTGTTTCTTCGCCTTCGGCCCCATGTTCGAGCAGGCGATTGATCAGGAGAGTGTTTCTCTTCGTATCGGCTGTCAGCGATACTCTCAAAAGCCGAAGATCCTGAGAGGAGATCTCCGTTTCTATGTCGAAAGAATTGATATCCTTCTGTATCAAATCAAATAGTGAGTTTCTTCCCAACGGGACAGAATGCTCTTCCGACATTTTGAGCAAAGTCGGAATGACATCCACCATGAGGATCTCTGGGGTCAGTCCGTAGGGGTAGCCATCTGCGAAAGCATACTGGGCATAGTACTTGATGTGATTTTCGTACATCCGTTTTGCCACTGTTGTGGATAGAAAAGGGCAGTCGGCAAAGACGTAAAAAATGTGCGCGCAATCAGAGGCTGCTTCCTGCATTGCCTGCAAAAGCGCCGTCGTATCCCAGCGTCCTTTTACAACCTGCCTGATACCCTTATAGAGAGGCTGATCATTCGATGCAAAGATGATCGTCTCCTCCACGCCCGGCGAGGTGCGGCAGAATTGAACCACTCGAGAAAGAGCCGTGCTGTTATCTGTAAGCTTGCGGGTTGCATACCCCGAGAGCTCCGTTGCGTTGATTATCGCGATGTTTTTCACTTCAGATTCATTATCGACAGATCAATCCTCGTTCCAAACCCTACCGTTTCCAAAGCCTGCCGCTTCCAACCCCGAGTACCCCTTGACAGAGGGTATCGGTAAAATATAATTACGACGATGCCGGACGGAGGAGCCCCGTTGATAGTGAATGATGTCAGACCCTTCAGGGCGATACATTACAACCCCGAAAGAATCGTGGAGATAGGTCTTTGCCTCTCAAAACCCTATGATGTGATCAGCCCTGATCAGCAGCTAGCCTATTATAAACGGCACGAGTACAACGTGGTTCGACTCATCCTAAACAGAGAGGAGCCCGAAGATAACGAAATAAACAACCGCTACACACGAGCCCGTCAGTATCTACAGGACTGGATAAGAGACGGAATCCTTAAATCCACGCAGGCTCCATCCTTTTGGGTTTACGAGCAGGAGTACGAAACCCCCCTCGGTGCCCGTACCAGCGTCAAGGGATTTATCGGAATTGTTCGTCTGCGAGACTTCGACGAAGGTTGCGTGATACCTCACGAGAGGGTGATGAAGGGGCCTATCGGAGATCGCATGCGATTGGCCCGATCGACAGAAACTCAGTTCGAATCGATTTGGAGCTTCTACGAAGACTCTTCGGAAGAGCTTGACTCTGTTTTGGAAGAAACCTGTCGAAAAGCTCCATCGTTGGACTATATCGAAGTACCCTTCGATGCTGCCGAATTGCCGGTACGCCACCGCCTTTGGAACTGCCAGGAATCCGAGTATTGTCATGCCATTCAGGAAAGGATGAAAGCGCTCAAAATCTACATTGCCGATGGGCATCACCGCTATCACACGATGCTGCAATTGTGCAACGAGAAGAGAAAAGAGGCCAACAATATGGACGCGGGGACCTGGGAGTATATTCTGATGTGGCTGGTGAACTCCGCCAGCAACGATATCACGATACGTCCATATCATAGAATGATCCACAGTGTTGATGCAGCACGGGTCGAGTCTCTCCTCGATTATCTCAAGGGCTCGTTTGAAATCGTGGAGTATCCAGACATCGCTGCCAAGAGAGCAACAACAGAGGCACTTCAAAAGCTACGCGCCATTGGAGAAAATTTTCACAGCTTCGGCATATTTATGGGCGGGCAGAATCGATTTTTCACTGCAACGCTGCAAAATGAGAACAAGTATCTTCGGGCTGTCGACTTGCCATCCTCGTCCGATGCCTGGAAGCTGTTGGATGTCAATATACTCAACAATTTTGTGCTCCGGATGGGACTTGAAATCACAGAAAAAGATCTCTCGGATCAGAGGAACGTCAAGTATACGCACAGCGCCAATGAAGCATTCGAAAGAGTTCGTAGCGGTGAGATGCAAATGGCTTTCCTTCTCAATCCCACCAAGCTCGAAGAGGTCATTACGCTCTCTCAGAACGGCGAAGTCCTGCCAGGAAAATCCACCTTTTTCTACCCTAAGCCCGTTTCCGGTCTCGCCTTTTATCCGATGGCAAAAGTAACATGATAGATAAGGCTTCGATCGAAGTGGAATCTCTACAATGTCTTGACCTCGAGAGAGGCTAGAAATTGATAACTATGACAGAGTTGTCAGAAACCAGCAAGCCGAAGATATACAGCGTCTCGGAAATCACCAAGCTTCTCCGATCTATCCTAGAGGAGGAGTTCCCGGATATAACGATCGAAGGAGAAATTTCCAATTTCCGACCGAGCAGCACTGGGCACTATTATTTTTCTTTGAAAGATAAGGACTCAGTAATTTCGGTGGTCATGTTTCGAAGCCGAGCCGCGTCCCTGCGATTGAAACCCAAGGACGGGATGGTGGTCCGCGCCAGGGGCAGTTTGTCGGTTTACCCCAAACGGGGCAGTTATCAGCTTATATGCGAAACCATGGAGGGTGCAGGGCAAGGGGATATTCTGGCGATGATAGAAGAGCGAAAGAAACGCCTTGCCGCTGAAGGACTTTTTGATGAAGCTAAAAAAAAGCCCCTCCCTCTCCTGCCCTCTCGTATAGCAGTCGTAACATCACCCACCGGCGCTGCAATCCGTGACATATTAAGGGTTCTCAAGAGGAGAAACTCCGGTGTTAATCTCCTCGTTCTCCCGACTCCCGTTCAGGGAGACGAGGCGGCGCCCCAGATCTCGGAGCAGATTCGAATCGCCAATCTCCATCGACTCGCCGATGTGCTGATCGTGGGCAGAGGGGGGGGCTCTCTCGAAGACCTCCTCCCCTTTTACGAAGAGGAGGTGATTCGTGCCATAGCGGATTCTCAGATCCCGGTGATCTCTGCAGTTGGTCACGAGATCGATATCACGCTTTCAGATTTGGCAGCCGATTTGAGGGCTCCGACTCCTTCGGCAGCCGCCGAATTGGTGACCGCTTCCAGAGACGAGCTTCTTCGAAGAGTTCGAGAAGCAGCATCATCTTTTTTCGACGCCATCTCAAGACGTGTGGAGAGGGCTCATCTGATTCTAGATGGATTTAGCAGAGAAAACCTCGAACGCAACTTTCGTTTGCTCGTCCAGCCTAATATGATGCGATTCGATGATGCCAAAGAGACTCTGGAGAGCGGGATGAGAGCAACCCTGACTGAGGTCTCTCATAGACTCGAGGTTGTCACAAAAGAGCTGCAAGCCCATTCGCCACTCGATGTTCTTAAAAGAGGATTTTCCGTTATCACTCACATTCCAACAGGAAAAATTCTTCGTTCCTCATCTCAAGCAGAAGAGGGAGACGCCCTCGACATCAAACTCTATTCGGGAAAGCTTCTCGCTGAGGTCAGAGACCGAAGGTAAAAGGAGGATGGACCATGAAAAGCTTCGAGGAACGCCTGGCACGGCTTGAGGAACTGAGTGAGAAGATCAAAGAGGGCGATCTTCCCCTCGAAGAGGCTGTCTCTCTATTTGAGGAGGGAATAGAGCTTTCCAAAGGATTGGAAAAGGAGCTTTCCAAAATCGAACGGAAAGTAGAAATTCTAATCAATAAGCCAGCCGATGCCAAAGAAACGCCCAAGATGGAGCTCTTTCCCGAGTTCGACGAAGCAGAGGAGAACCAGGAAAAAGAGCCGTAGTCCTACTCACTTGAATCCATCAGGCAACGAGATCATATCGCCCACTCCAACCCCGAGCTTCTCAAAAGTCCCCTGTTGCACCTCGAGAGCAAATCGGACAGAAATTTTCGACGGCACCGTCGTCGCGTCGAAGGGCTGCATATTTTCGATTTGAACGATTTTACCCTGCCTGTTCATAAAGGCGATAGACAGGGGAATCGAGGTATTCTTCATCCAGAATTTCAGGCGCCTGTCCTCCCGGTAAACAAACAGCATTCCTTCTCGGTCCCCTATCGCCCGGCGTTCCATGAGGCCCCTGGCCTGCTCCTCACGCGTACGGGCCACTTCGACAC
>CAZLRN010000059.1:0-14869 GCA_964561715.1 uncultured Spirochaetales bacterium | reverse complement strand
CTTCACAAACGAGGAACGCTTTGCAGCCAACAGGCAGAAGTTTCTCACCGAGCAGGGCTACGAGTATGCCATCGAAATTTGGGACGAAGAAGAGCTGAAATGAAACGAGGTGAGACGGGAGCGGCAGAGGAATGGCAGCGCAGCATTCTGACACTGCCGGACTCGGTGTTTTTCGATCTGATGAAGAACTATCTAGGCGATGTCTCGACGCCCTTCAACAAACACGCCCTCATCAGGCGCCTTGTCAAGTTTCTTAAGCAGCGGGAAACCAGCAGCCGAATAACGGCTCTACTGGATCAGCACGATAGACAGATTCTCACGGTTGTTAAAATTCTCGGAAGTCCGACCTTCGAGGAGATCTACTACGCTCTCGAAGAGGGGATCTCGTACTTGAATCTGCAGAGGGCCTTGGTCAATCTGGAACGAAGGCTTCTACTATTCCGGGAACCGATTGGCCATGCTATCCGATTGAATCCGCTTCTCGAACCGACGGTGTCAAGGAAGGCCCTGCATCCGAGAGTTCTCTTTATCAGCCACAGTGTCGAGATCTGGGATGCGGAGAAGCCCTGGATGGACGAATCGCTCCTAGCGGCCTTTCTGTCGTTCGTGCTGCATGAGGGACTGGCTCTGCGGAAGAGCGGATCCTTGACAAGCCGCAGCGAAGAGGCGGTTTTAAGAGTGTTTCCTGCACTCGAGGCCTTCGAAGAGGGGGTATCGAGGCTAGGTATCCTCATAGGTTCTTTGGAAAACTTGGGGCTTCTGCGGCGAGAGGGCAACGTATTGAAGCCCGATCTGAGAGAGTGGGAGAGATTGGCATCCCTCGATACCTCTGATGCTCTCGTATACCTATGGTCTTCCGGCGGCCAGCTCGACTCAGGGGCTCAAAAGCGAGATTCCGTGCCGGCTGGTAGGCTTGCCATATGGCTCAGAATTCTTCTGAGCCATTTATCCACCAAGGAGGGCATCGATGAGACATCTTTGATGCGCCTCGGCAAAGTCATCGCGATTAAAAGCAGAGAAAATCCGGATAACCTTCCTGCCGCACCCCAGATCTCAGATTTCCTTCGACACCTAAAACGATTGGGATTGCTGGCCTCTGCAGAGACATCCCACCTGGTCGTGAACCCCCACGTTCCCCTTATTCTGGCCGGGGAACGCCATGCGGGCACCGTCACAGCGCTGCCCAACTTCGAGATCGTTCTTACCGCGGAGGTTAATCTGCGTCAGGGAATGCCTGTGGCTCTCAGCAGCCAGATCCGAAGTCATGATCTAGTATGCAGCTACGAGCTCAATCGGAGTTCTTTTCAGACCTACCTGAATATGGGGTATCGTGCCGACGATTTGCTGAAAACTCTGGAGCGGGAAAACCAAAAACTTCTCCCGCAAAACTTGCTTGCCACCATAGCAGCATGGCAGGAGGAGTTCGAAGCTCTGGCCCTCTACGAAGGAGTTGTGTTGACAGTGGTCGAAAAAAGCCGGGAGCTTGTGGAGCACGTGTTGGAGCCTTATATCCGAAGAAAATTGGAAGAGGGAGTTTACCTCCTCGATTCCAGCGAGGAGAACCGATGGCGTCGCTTGCTTGCGAAATCGGGATTCGAATATGTGCCCGAGGTGCAGCGATTGTCGCAAGACGGCAGAGAACGCATCTCTGCAGACTCGGTTCTCAATTCTTTCGGATCTCCATCCGTAGAGCTGTTTCCGGAATGGGAGCACGATTCTTTTTGGGATGAGCAGAACGCAGAGGGAATTCGGTCGGATGAAAACCGAACGGACGAAATCCGTACAGATGAAATCCATGCGGATGAGATCCGCACGGACCTTCTGGCGGAGTTGGAATCGATTGCCGATCGGTATACACCCCAACAGATAGATGAGGTGCGGCGGAGGATTGAGGAAAAATTGATAATCCTCAAGGGCTTGATCCGGCCCATATCGAGCCGGGGTGAGACTTATGAGGCCAAGGGCCTGGATTACCTCGGAAAGCTCAGGCTGATCGAGCAGGCGATAAGAGAGGAGTCGGTGCTAGAGATCATCGAGCGCACAGCCGCAGGCAGGCCGCGGAAACTCGAGATGAAACCGCTTCGAATCGAAAAATCCCAGACTCAGTCGGCATCGCGTTCAGATCTCGTGCTCGTTGGAAGAGTCATTCCGACGGCTGAGGAGATAAGTGTCAAGGTGAGCAAAATGGGATTGGTCCGCAGAATTCCCTCTTCCCTTCTCAGCGGCTTCTAGAAGTCCAGATCGATTCCCTGCGGATCGGGGTACGTTTGACCTGTAAAGAGCTTGAACTGATGCTCTGCCTGAGATATCAGCATCTGCTCTCCGTAGATAATACGGCATTTTGCCTTAGCCGCACGCTCCAAAAAAAGCGTGACCCGGGGATTGTAGACGATGTCATAGACAATCTCGTTCCCTCTGAAATTGTATTGCGGTAGAGGATCTCCGGCGATTTCGGGATGCATGCCCACGCTGGTGGTCTGCACGACAAGATCGTTGTACTCCGATATCAGAGAGTCCGCGGCGCTGTCCAATCCGGATGCGATGCATCCGAAATCCTCGGCCAATGCCTCCGCCCTCTTTCGCGTACGATTGAGGATGAGCACTCTGTATCCTGATTTGCGAAGACCGTAAACGATCGATCGAGCCGCTCCTCCCGCACCGATCACCGTAGCCCTGAGGTCCTTCCGATCATAGCGGGCGGCCGCGAGAGCACGCTCGAGCGGCGTGAGAAATCCTAGCACATCCGTGTTCTCTCCGTGCCATCCATCTCGGTCTCGAACGATCGTATTGCACGCGCCGGTTGCGCGGATGCTGTCGGTTTTTGCGGCGAGATGGGGAATAACAGCCTCCTTCAGCGGTATCGTGACGGATGCACCTTCGATTCCGAGCTTGTGTGCCAGGGTGAGAAAGTCCGTGATCTCGTCGACCTGAAATGGCAGATACACCGCGTTTATGCCAAGAAGGACGTATCCTCTGTTGTGGATGTGGGGTGAGAAGGAATGCATTATCGGATTGCCGATAACTGCAAAGATTCTGGTTTCGGCATCGATTTCGTGATAACGGTATATCTGGTTCAAGCTCTGCGGATCGGTATGCCCCTCGGAAGCCTGTCTCCCATTTGAAAGGGACGAAAAGGTTAAATAGGAGCCGAGGCGCCCCGCAAGGATTTGAAGGGGGTAGCTGACCACACCCATACCCATCAGTACCTTTTCTAGATCCCTCAAGCGATTGTACAGGTCCAGCAGCTCGACGAGATCCCGGGTTTTGTTCATCTGAATCACTGCCTTCGGAAGGTCTGTGGCATGCCGTCTGAGATCGCGAATCCTCCCCTCCATATCCGGCAACATTCCCTCAAGGCAGTGTATAGAGCGAATGATTCTTCCGCCGTGTTCGCGGAAGGCTGCCTCGATTGATGGAACCTCCAGATCCTCTTCGATATCCAGATAGTCAAAAGGTCCTCCAGCAGCTGGTCCTCCAGCAGCTTTCCTGAGCAGATCGATTCGCCGAGCCTCGGGTCCGACATATTCGCCGCCGTCCGATTTTCTGCGGATGGTCAGGATTGCGGGAAGCCCGATCATGGCAGGGAAACGCTCTAACGCGACGAGCTCGGACTCGGATAGAAAATCCGCCCGAAGCTCGACCAGGTCGACTTCATCTGAGTGCCTTTCGACGCGTTGGACGTTTTCCCTGAGTGTGCGGTCTGTTAGACAGAGACAGATTCGATTCACGGTGGTTCAGCCATTTTAAAACGTTGGAAGTCAGGTGGCAAGGGAAGCCATTTGGGTTGCGGTCCCAGCCAACGATATGATATAGTCCTGCGAATGCGAGTCATCGATGCACACGATCTCCGTTACGTTGTTTCTCAACCGGTTTCTCTACTATCCCGTAGTCCTCGTTTTTGTGCTCAATCTCATACAGAGAAGACATCTGAAGGAGGGAAACGCAAAAAGATTTGCTACCCTATATATCGGAATAGCTCTCCTTGCGGTTTGGGGTTTTACCTTTCTTTCGATTCGGTTTGCGATGGGAGACCCCTATCTAATCCCGTTAGGCCTCGCGATGATCGGGATAGCAGTCTATTTCAGGCGCCGCTTCTTCCCCTTTCGTCTGTTTTGCAGTAATTGCGGGAAACGGCTGGGCGCGAGAGAAGTTCTCTTTGTCGATTCGAATCTTTGTTCGGAATGCGGCAGCTCTAACTCTGCTTCTTGAGCAGGTCTTCGATGATATTTCTGTTGTCCAGCAGTGTGCTGACGCTTCGGTTGTGATAAAGTCGAAAAATGCTCTCGGCAAATAAATTCGAAACGTTGGCCAAAAGGTACCATTCCTTCGATAGCAGCGATTCGTCGTGATAGACGGCGTTGGTGCCGATGATGCGGTAAAACAGGCCTTCCCGATGGGCCTTTTCGAATACATTAATGGCATCACCGTTGAAGAAGGGCAGGCTGACCGCGCAGAGGATCATTTTGGCTCCCAGTGTTTTGAGAGCCCGCAACGCACCGAGCATGCTCCCGCCGGTTCCCAGCATATCATCGCTCATGAACACGATCTTGTCCGCAACGGAGCCCAGTAGCTGTGTGTTGGTGATATTGCAGTCCTCGGCGTTGATGCTGAGCTTGGAGTAGTCTCGCTCTTTGTAGAGGAGCCCGAGGGGACGGCCTAGGGTTTGGGCGTAGAACTTATTACGGTCAACAGCGCCCGTATCGGGCGAAACGATCATGAGGTCCGGGCTTTTTAGGTCCACCAGATCTTTGAGCACTTTGACGATCTGATAGGAGGCGTGAAGATTCTCCAGTCTTAAATGGTTGAAGGTGTTCTCGATCTCCCGAGAGTGGATATCAAGGGTGATGATGCGCTCGACACCTATATACTCCATGATTTGACCGAAACGAGCTGCAGTCAGTCCCTCTCGGGTACGCTTCCTGTGCTGGCGCGAGTAGGGGTAAGTGGGGAGGACAAGGGTTACTCGCCGGGCTCCTGCCTGGAGGGCTGCATCGGCTGTCACAAGGAGACATAGAATGTGGTCATTGAGTGATAGAAGGAGACGTTCGCTGGGTCTATCAAAAGTGACGGGATACTGGTTGCTCACATCCTGAATGATGAACACGTCCATATCCCTGACAGATTTGAGGATCTCAGTCTTGAACTCTCCGTTGGCAAAGCGCGTAAAATGAGCCCCGATCTTGAAGTCTCCATTAGGAAAATGATCAGTGGCGACATCCATATCCAAAAAAGGCTCTGTGATATTCCTGTAGAAGTTCGCCTTTCCCATCACCTCGTTCTGGGAGAGGCTCGTTTTTTTCGCGAGATGCGAAACCCTTCTTTTATATTCTTGTTTCGAGATCCGTTCCAGATGCGCAATGATCTCTTTGGCAAACACCTCTCCACCGGGACATGCGAGCACTCCGATTTCGAGGGGATTTGTATAGCTCATGCTAATCAGAAGCTAACATAGGGGTGGGGGCAGGTCAAGATTGCTGAGGACTTGAGATCCGCAGCCGCTAATGAAAAGGGATGTGTTTTTGCCGATTAATGTATTGCATATTTATTCAAATTAATTTATTTTTATACGCAATGAAGATTGAGGAAAAAGCTGCCAGGTTGAGCGCGATAAAATCGATACTTAGTGAGACGAGGGTAAGCAGCCAGAGTGCTCTTGTGAATCTTCTCGATTCGAAGGGCTACACTGTCACGCAGGCCACTCTCTCGAGGGATCTGAAACAGCTCAACGTTGGAAAGCGCCCAGATGGGAAGGGAGGCTATTTTTATGTTTTGCCTCCCCAGGTAAAAGGCATGGAGAGCCAGGAATCTGATATCGCTGGCTCTCTGTTGAGGGGATTTCTGTTTATGGAGTTTTCGGGAAATCTCGGAGTTATCCGAACGCTGCCGGGCTACGCAAATAGCGTAGCATATGGACTCGATAATCTTAGCCTCGCCGAGATTCTCGGAACGATCGCAGGGGACGATACGATCCTGCTCATTCCACGGGACGGAGTGACACGCAGAAGGCTGATCCGCGCACTGGTATCGAGCATCCCAGGGATTAAAGAGAAGCTGGTCTGAAGGGACGGTGATTCTATGGAAAAACTGGTTATCAAGATAGGAGGAGAGGTATCGGGGGATACATCCCTCGCGGGACCAATGGCACTGGAACTCAGAGAGCTTCAGTCGAGATACCTGTGCATGCTCGTCCATGGAGGCGGAGCCGAGCTGAGCAGCCTGATGCGGCGCGTGGGCGTGGAGCCCCGTTTTCGCGATGGAGTTAGAATGACCACACCCGAAGAGATGGCGTATGTGGACATGGTACTCTCCGGGCAAATCAACAAGCGCCTGGTACGCCTCTTTCAGGCTTCAGGCATCAACGCCGTTGGTTTGAGTGGATCCGATGGGAGGCTCTTCCAGGGTGCTCCTATTGCAGAGGGGTCACGCACGGGCACGATTATTCAGATTGACACCTCCCTTCTCGAGATATTACTGCAGAAGGGCTACCTACCAGTCCTTTCGCCCACCTCGATGGACGGCGAGGTGAAGGAGGGCTTGAACATCAACGCCGATTCTGTGGCCTTTGCTCTCGCAGCGGAGCTTAGTGCTCGAGTCCTCGTGTTTATCTCGGATATTCCGGGGGTTTTAAAGGACGGGCAGGCCATTCCCTCACTGACCATTACGCAGGCAATGGCAGAAATCGATTCCGGCACGATAAGAGGAGGCATGATACCCAAGGTGCAGGCCTCAGCGGAGGCTCTCAGAAGAGGAGTCGAGCGAATCGTCATAGGGGAATACAGAAATGCCAACGATCTCCAGCGGCTTGTCTCTGGAGAAATAGGAACCCAAATCGTTTTGAGAAAAAATCATTAAGGAGCGCAGCAAATGAATGATTCGATTGTCAAGAATCCACCATTTCCCAAGAACTACAGCAGTGAGTTCATTGTTTTTACCGGCGGTGACGGTGTATGGCTTACCGATCGAGCCGGCAAACGCTATCTGGATTTCGGATCCGGTATTGCTGTTAACGCATTGGGATACGGCAGGAAAGATCTCGCGAAGGTAGCGGCGGAGCAGATGGCCAAGCTGATACATGTCTCCAACCTCTACGCCACAGAGCCGGCCCTCGAGCTCTCGCAGAAGCTGGTGGCAACCGGACCCTTTGCCGCCGTCCATTTTGGCAACAGCGGAACCGAAGCCAATGAGGCAGCGCTGAAATACGCAAGGCTCTACTCTCTGCGTACAAAGGGCGAAGGGAATCATAAGATTCTCTCTTTGACGAACGGATTTCACGGTCGTACACTGGGAGCCCTATCCAGTACATTCACGCCCAAATACCAGGACCCATTCAAACCTCTGTTACCCGGGTTCGAGCTGTGCTCCTTCAATGACATCGACCAGCTGCAATCCACGTTGGACCGAAGCTTTGCAGCGGTGATTGTCGAAATTGTTCAGGGTGAGGGCGGGCTGGACAAAATGACAAAAGAGTTTGCATCGGCGCTGAATCGTCTGTGCGGGCAGCACGATGTACTGATCATCGTTGATGAAGTCCAGACTGGGCTTGCCAGGACAGGCAGTCTCTACGCCTATCAAAAGGTTGGGCTGGAACCGCATATCGTCACGCTATCGAAACCCCTGGCCGCCGGCTTGCCTCTCTCTGCTACACTGATACCAGAAAAGATTGACAGCCTGCTGCATGTGGGCGAGCACGGCACGACCTTTGGTGGCGGACCAGTCACAACAGCCGTCGCCCTCGAGGTTTGGAAGACTCTCTCTAATTCTGAATTTATCGCCTCGGTAGAGGCCAAGGGAGAGTTCCTGGCCCAAAACCTAGAGGAGCTCAAGGGCAAGTATGCCTTTCTTGGACAGGTCAAGGGCGATGGCCTGCTGCGCGGGATTGAGGTCAATGAGATCGATATCGCCAAGGTCCTTACGGCTGCGCAGGAAGAGGGTCTTCTCATTCTCAGATCCGGGCAGAATGTGCTTCGCCTGGTACCACCTCTGATCATATCAGAGGGCGAGCTGCTTAACGGAATCGGGATCCTGGATAAGGTTTTCGACAAACTAAAGGAGGCCTAATATGGATAAGGTCAAGAAAATATGTTTAGCCTACTCGGGCGGGCTGGACACTTCCATTATCATTCCGTGGCTCAAGGAAAACTACGGTGGCGCCGAGGTCATCGCCGTATGTACGAATGTCGGCCAAAACGAGGATCTGAGCGGTCTGGAGAAAAAGGCGGTCAAATCGGGTGCATCCAAGCTTTATCTCCTGGATGTCCGTGAGGAGTTTGTGAGAGACTATCTCTTTCCGCTCCTGAGGGCCGGCGCGATCTATGAGGGCCGGTACCTCCTGGGAACATCCATCGCCCGCCCGCTTCAGGCAAAATGTCAGGTCGAGATCGCGCTGAAGGAGGGGGCTGACACCCTCGCTCACGGATGCACCGGAAAGGGCAACGATCAGGTCCGTTTTGAGCTTACCTACAACGCCCTGGCCCCTCACCTGCAGGTTATTGCTCCTTGGCGGATCTGGGACATTCGTTCCAGAGAGCAGGCTATCCAGTATGCGGCCAAACACGGTGTGCCGTTGGGAGATATTTCTGAGACAAACATCTACTCGCGAGATTCCAATCTCTGGCATATCAGCCACGAGGGGGGAGAGCTGGAGGATCTCTGGAACCGGCCGGCCGAACCTATGTTCGTCAAAACGAACTCTCCCCAGGAGGCTCCTGACGCTGAAGAGGAGTTGACCATCGAGTTCGAGAAGGGGATTCCTGTCGCGTTGGATGGTGATAGGATGAATCCTGTTGATCTTCTCACACGCCTCAACGAGCTGGCATCCAGGAATGGAATCGGGCGCTCGGACATCGTGGAGAATCGTGTTGTGGGGATGAAAAGCCACGGTGTATACGAGACGCCGGGCGGCACAGTTCTCTTTTTCGCTTTGAGAGAGCTTGAGATGGTGACGCTGGATGCCGATGCGCTTCACACCAAGCAGGCCCTTGCGCAGCGGTATGCCGACCTCGTCTATTCGGGCAAGTGGTTTTCCACAGTAAGGGAATCCCTCGAGGCGTTCATGGTCAAGATTTCAGAGTTCGTAAGTGGCACAGTGAAGCTCGCTCTCTACAAAGGCAATATGATCGTGACAGGGAGGCAGTCTACGTATTCCCTCTACCTTCAGGATCTCGCCTCCTTTGGCGAGAGCACCTATGATCACGGCGATGCGGCAGGATTTATCAATCTGTACGGCCTATCGACCGGCGTGACAGCGATTGTTCACAAGGGAATCGATAAAAACACCGGCGAGGCGCCCACGATCAAGGAGATTGCCCGATTTCATGAAAAGTAAGGGTTCCCTCCAGTCACTGATCGAACCCCTCAGGCAAATCGCCTGCGAGGCGGGCCGTGCCATACTCGAAGTTTACGAAACAAAGTTCGAAGTCGACTACAAGGAGGATGCATCCCCGCTGACGATGGCGGATCGCCGGTCCCACGACATCATTCTCGAGGGACTCGCATCGCTGGTTTGTTCGCCGGTCTTTACGGAGCCCATACCGGTCCTGAGCGAGGAAGGTAGGGACATACCCTACAGCGAGAGATCGAAATGGAAAGTCTTCTGGATGGTGGATCCTCTCGACGGTACCAAAGAGTTCGTAAAGCGAAATGGCGAATTTACCATTAACATTGCCCTTATTGCGGATAATCTGCCCGTTTTGGGAGTGGTGTACCTTCCTGTTCCGGATGTGCTTTACTGCGGCTATGCCGACGATTCTGGATCTTTGGCCCACCGGTATAGATCGGCCTGCAAATCGGACTCCTTCCTCCAGCAGGGTGAGCGGCTTCCGCTCGCATCTGAGAGCGATCCCGAACCGCGTCTCCTGCGGATTGCCGGGAGCCGCTCTCACTCAGGAGCGGAGTTCGAGGCCTTTGTCGAGGAGAAGAGAAGGGAGTATGATCGCGTAGAGGTCCTCTACGCTGGAAGCGCCTTGAAGTTCTGTGTCGTCGCCGAAGGCAAAGCCGACGTCTATCCCAGATTTGGGCCTACTATGGAGTGGGACACTGCTGCGGGACACGCTGTAGCCAGGGGAGCCGGAAGGATCGTGGTTGCACATCCTTCGGGAGCGGAGTTTCTCTATAACAAGCGGGAACTGAAAAACGGGCCCTTCATCTGTCGAGGATACGTGCGCAAGGATATGCGCTAGAATGCCGAGGATACGTGCGCAAGGATATGCGCTAGAATGTCGAGGATAGGCACGCTGCGCTGCTCTGCTCATAGGAATGAGCTTGGAATGAGCTTGGAATGCGCTGGAATGCGCGAGGATATGCGCTGAATGCCGAGGAATTGACTTTTCAAAAGTTTCACACTATCGTTTTTAGAAATGATAAAAACATTGCTGAGGTGGTGGAATAACTTTCGGACCTCAAAGCTCGGCATTCCTATTGCGTTTCTTTTCGTCTATTTTGTAGCCTCCGGTTTTCTTGTTCTGCTCTTCGAGGTCACACGAAATGAAGAGTTCAGAACACTTCTAGACGCGGTCTGGTGGGCTATTATCACCTTCAGCACAACAGGTTACGGGGACAAGGTTCCTGTAACTGTGGGTGGCAAAGTTGTAGCTATCCTCTCGATTTTCCTGGGAATCGGAGTGATGAGTTTCCTCGCCGGAACGATGGCATCGTTTTTCGTCGACAGGAACGTAAAGGCCAGGGAGGGACTTATGGATTTTCGCAAGTTAAGGAACCACATCGTGATCTGCGGCTGGAAGGATCATATGATGCAGATCCTCATCGACATGTTGCGCTTGAACCCGGAGCTAGTCTCAGATGATATCGCGATCGTATCCAACATTGATTCAGAAAGGATTGCGGAGCTCAAAGAACAGAAGGAGCTCAAAGGCCTGAAGTTTGTCAGAGGAGATTACTTCTCCGAACCCTCTCTCATAAGAGCAAATGTCAAAGATGCAGCCAAGGTTTTGGTCATGGCAGATACACTCGAAAGCTCGGCCGCTTCCGAGGTTGATTCGAAGACGGTTATAACGGTTCTAACCATCCGAGGCATGGCCAGGGATGTGTATATCTGTGTCGAGCTTCTCGACCAGAAATACGAGCACTACCTCAAACAGGCTATGTGCGACGAGATCATTCTGATTAGAGACTACGGACGGTTGCTCCTCGCCAATTCATCCAGCAAAAACGGCATCTCCCACATCTTTCACAGCCTCCTCCACAGAGACGCCGGGGGGGCAAGGATCAATACATGTGTGATACCCAGCGAATACGTAGGCAGGCCCTACTCAGACTTCAAGGCCTATATAGACAGCACCAGCCAACAGATCACCCTTGGCATTCTCGAAAATACCGGATCTCCCAACAGAATGAAAATGGAGGCACTGCGGGAGGCGCAGAAAACATCCGATGTCTCCCGGCTGGTGACTAATCTGACCGAGGTCAAGAACCTGGAGGTGAACAAACCCGTTCTTCAGCCCAGAGACGATTATATCGTACCCAGGCACGCGATGGGTATCGTGCTCGAACGGTCACGAGAAAAAGAGGAGGTGAACTCCTGATGAAGAGCCCGGCTAAGGGAACGGAACCAACCAAATCGGAACTGCTTGCCAAGCTCAAGGATATACGTCTCTTCGCAGAGATCAAGGATAACGATGCTTATATGAACGAGTTGCTCCAGATCAGCAAGCTTCGAAGCTACTCGGCTGGAGATTGCATCATCAGAGAGGGCGAAGTCGGGGACGAGCTCTTTATCGCCTACAGTGGTGGTGTCGAGATCTTGAAAAAAACACGCGCCGGTGACAACTACACGGTTGTTCGGCTTTCGGCGGAGCGGAATTTCTTTTTCGGCGAGCTGGGCTTGATCGACGATGACACCCGTTCGGCAACGGTCTTGGCCAGCATGGATTCGAGCTTCCTGGTCATCAACAAAGCAGATTTTCTCGAGCTCGGCCGCCGCCAGCCACAGATCGCTTTTCCTGTCACTCTCGCCATTTCCAAGATTATTTCCTCTTTCCTTCGAAAAACGACAGAGGACATGCTCACCATTTTTGACGCCCTTGTAAATGAGATCAGAGGGTAAGGGCGGATTCCAATGATGAAGATCGATAACAATCTCCACGATTCGGGGCTGAGCAGTTCTCTCCAGCTGCTCTTTGATCTCGCTGGTTCGAAGCTGAGACGAATCAGGGAAAGCTGGGATCCCAGTCAGGGTACTCCCGTGTTCACTTCAGAAGGGAGATACACCTCCAGAGGATGGACGGAATGGACCCAGGGCTTTCTCTTTGGCATGGCTATCCTGCATTTCGATGCCACAGGCTCAGAAGATTCACTTGCCTATGGGCGGGAAGGAACGGTCAAACATATGGCACCCCATGTCTCGCATACCGGGGTGCACGATCATGGATTCAATAACGTCAGCACCTACGGCAATCTGTTGCGTCTGCTCGAGGAGGGTAGGATAGCAGAAAACGACTGGGAGAGGCGATTCTACGTGTTGGCTCTCAAAGTGTCTGGTGCTATTCAGGCTGCTCGATGGACCGCGCTTCCCGGTCAATTAGGATACATCTACTCCTTCAACGGCCCCCACTCCCTTTTCATCGATACCATCCGGACACTCAGGATTTTAGCGCTGAGCCACTGCATGGGCCACGTTCTTATGGGAGAACAGGATCAGAAGATCTCCCTGTTGGAGAGGCTGCTTCAACACGCCGTTACCACGGCCCGATTTGCCGTTTTTCATGGAGAGGGGCGGGATTCTTACGATCAGGCTGGCCGTGTGAGTCACGAGGCGATCTTTAACATCCGAAGTGGCGCCTATCGTTGCCCGAGTACCCAGCAGGGCTATTCGCCGTTCACCACCTGGACGCGTGGATTGGCATGGGCTATCTGCGGATTTGCCGAAGTGCTGGAATTCCTTCGCTTTGCGGGCGAAGAGGCCTTTGACAAACTCTTGGTGTCTGACCTTTCGGGGGCGAAGGCGATTCTGCTCGAGCTCGAAAGCACATGCGAAGAGGTGGCGGAGTATTATCTGCATTTCTGTCCAGTCGATGGCATCCCGTATTGGGATACTGGAGCACCTGGACTGGCTTCCCTCCCTGATTATCTCGACAAACCTGCGGATCCTCACAATGCCTTTGAACCTGTCGACAGCTCGGCTGCCGCTATTGCCGCACAGGGATTTATCAGGTTTGGGCGGTACCTGCAGGCACTTGGCGAGGAGCAGAAGGGTAGAAGATATCAACAGGCGGGATTGACCGTCGCTCGTACCCTATTTGCCGAACCCTACCTTTCCGCAGATCCGGCTCATCAGGGTCTCATTTTGCATTCCATCTATCATCGCCCCAACGGGTGGGATTTCACGCCCAAAGGGGAGAAAGTTCCATCAGGGGAATCTTCGCTCTGGGGGGACTATCATGCAATGGAGCTGGCTCTGCTCATACGTCGCTTAGAAGCAGGGGATTACTTCACGTTTTTTGACCCGGTTAAAAAATATGCAATGAAATGAAAGGAAATCACCATGAGCGGTGAGCCTATCAGAGATTTGTCACGACTCTGCATTCACACCATCACGACAAAACCTTGGAGTCTCGAGGAAGCGGTGAAGAGCTTCTCTGAAGCGGGCGTGTCCGGTATCACGGTCTGGAGGGACGCTCTTGACGGCAGAGATATAAAGGCCTCGGGAGATATGATACGAAAATCCGGCCTCGAAATAGTGGCTCTGTGCCGCGGCGGATTTTTCCCCGCCCTTAGTCAGGAGGAGAGGCAAAAGGCGATCCGAAGCAATCTTATCATGATCGACGAAGCCGCAGAGCTGGGAGCACCGTTGCTCGTTCTTGTCTGCGGGGCTGTTGCCGGACTTCCTCTCGAGGAGGCTCGAAGCCAAATCAGGGACAGTATTGCCGCTCTCCTGCCCCGAGCGGAGGCCCAGGGCGTCAAACTGGCGGTGGAGCCGCTTCACCCCATGTATGCCGACAGTCGTTCTGCGATCAACACGATAAGGCAGGCTAACGATCTGTGCGACGAGTTCGCCAACAGCAATCTAGGCGTTGCCGTGGATGTCTACCACCTATGGTGGGATCCAGAGCTCGAGAGAGAAATCGAGAGATGCGGTCGAAACGGCAAGATCTTTGCTTATCACATCTCGGATTGGCGAACGCCAACCGAGGATATTCTCCTTGATCGTGGATTGATGGGAGAGGGCTGCATCCCCCTCCGAATGATAAGGGCATGGGTGGAAGCAGCCGGTTTTAGGGGGTTCAACGAAGTGGAAATTTTCTCGACTCGTTGGTGGGCGACCGAGCAGCGAGCCTTTCTCAAGAAGATTCTGGAAGCCTATATCGAAACCTCATAGCCCGAAATTGGGGCGGGCGACACAAGGGGGCTAAGGTGTCCGAGCAGAGAGTAGGGATTCTCATGAACGGCGTTACGGGACGAATGGGAACGAACCAGCACCTTGTTCGTTCGATTCTGGCGATCCGGAGACAGGGGGGTGTGAGATCAGGGGATAGGCTGATTTTCCCAGAGCCTCTGCTGATCGGTCGAAACGAAGGCAAGCTCGAGAGACTGGCCTCCGAACATGGGATCAAGAGGTATTCGACGGATCTCGATACCTGCCTTTCGGATCCTGAGTACCCGATTTACTTCGATGCCCAACGAACAGACATCCGGGTCGGCTCCGTGACGAAGGCAATCAAGGCAGGCAAGGCGGTTTATTGCGAGAAACCTTCGGCTACGAGCTTAGAGGACGCTTTGGGCCTCTACCGCGAAGCAGTGAGTGCGGGAGTCAAAAACGGAATCGTCCAGGACAAGCTGTGGCTTCCGGGATTGAGAAAATTGCGGCATCTGATCGATACGGGATTCTTTGGCGAGATCTACACTGTGAGAGGCG